>NZ_JBEAJG010000036.1:0-95059 GCF_040065235.1 Klebsiella sp. GB_Kp047
CTTTGATCTGGTCGAGGGCGGTCTGCTTCTCTTTTTCCGCCGCCGCCAGCCGGTTAGCCAGCGACTGCTTATCGGCGTTAAGGGTTTTGACCTGGTCGAGGGCGGTCTGCTTCTCTTTTTCCGTCGCCGCCAGCCGGTTGACCAGCGGCTGTTTGTCGGCGTTAAGGGTTTTGACCTGGTCGAGGGTGGTCTGCTGCGCCTTCTCTGCCGCGGCGAGCCGGTTAGCCAGCGTCTGCTTATCTGTATTCAGAGCGGTGAGGCTGGCGCTGAGCCGTTTATTTTCAGCTTCGGCTTGCTGAAGCTGTGACGTTAATTGTTGGATCTGCTGCAGCGCGGCGGCCTGATTTTGCTGCAGAATAGTATTCTGGGCTGTACTTTCTTTTTTAATTAACGCCTCATTTTTCGCGGTGGCGGCGGTTAAGGCGACCTGTAATTCTTTTATTTTGTTATTTAATGCTGCTTGCTCATTCGCGATGGAGGTTTCGGTGGCCGGAGTGTTAGCAAGCTGTTTTTTTAATTGCTGAATAGTTTTATCTTTTTGTTCAATGGTCGCCTGCTGGCTGGCGATTCTTTTTTGCATTTGCGCGGTATTAGGCGTCTTTTTTTTATTATCCGCATTTTGACGATCGCCTGACGTTTGCTTTGCGGTTGCAGCATCGCTTTTTTCATGCGCCTGGGTTTGCTGCTGGGCGTAGTCAAGAAACGCCGGCGCGGCGCCGGCGAAGAACGGTGTTGAAAGCGCCAGCGCCGCGACGAGCATCAGCAGGGGCGCGTTGAGGGTCAGCGTGGCGGCTCTGTTCATGGCTGTTTGCTTTCACCCCGCTGTACCAGGCTATCGATCAGCGTTTTCTGGATATCGGCGCATAGTTTGATGGATTTAAACTGATACATGGAGTCAATGCCAAGCCGGGTGGGATCCGCCACTTTCTCGCGCACGCTGTTGTATTGTGATGCCGCACGCACTAAGGCATTGAAGTCATTGCTGAGTTTGGTTGCCTGCTGTGGGTTAACCTCTTTTAGCGAGTCCAGCGCCTGTCGGCAGGATTCAATGCGCGCTTGTTCGCTAGCCGCGCGCTCCTGCTCTGCCTGCTGCTGTGACGTTAGCGGAGTGGTGAGCGGTTTTACCTGCTGGCGAGAGGCGGTATTGCTACAGCCGGCTAATAACATAGCGGCGAGTGGAATAATACGAAGAGTCAGCGAGATATTCACAATTTCAGTCCATGAAGTAGATATATTTTCAACGGATTCTAAAAGGCTGATTTTTATTTTTCAATATATCACTAGGGATATTTTATTGTTTTTTTTCTGGAAAGGCTGTTAGTACGGGTTTAATTTATTTATTGGATTGATGTATTGCGATATATATAAGGTTTATTTTATATAAAATAATAATGGTAAATATTAGAGGCGGGTGAGGAGGGGAAAAGCGCGGCGCGTTGCCGCCCGCGCGGGAAATTATTTGACGTAAGCCAGCAGGCTAAGTGAATCGCGGGCCAGCGCTTTACATTTTTTCGCCGTCGGAAGGTTAATGCCGCTGAGATCGCGATAGCTGTCTTCGCCAAGCGCTTTCATGTTGTAGCTGTCGTAGTTGCTCAGGTCCCACTGGTTCTGTTGGGCAAAGAACACCAGAGCGCGCCGGATCTGTGTGTTGGGCAGGTTCTGGTAGCCACAGTCATTTTTCAGAAACACAAAAACCGCGGTTAAATCAGCCATGTCTTCCGCTTCGGATTCGCTGAGCGCGTAGCTGTTGGCGGAGAGAGTAAGCAGGCTGCCGAGTACCATTGTTCTGAAAAGCGTCTTCATTTTTTCTACCGTTAGATCACCGACGCTTCAAATTAGCATACTTCTTTACACAGCGCCGATCTTTATTCTCACTCTTCTGCTTGACCTTCCCGTTACGGTAGGGTTTAAGCTCAAATATTCGCCCGCAGAATAAAAGGATGTGAATATGCAACGTCGAGACTTCCTCAAACTGACCGCCGCGGTCAGCATGGCCAGCGCGTTACCGCTTTGGAGCCGTGCGGTCTTTGCAGCCAGTCGCCCGGCCCTGCCGGTACCGTCGCTGTTGACGGCCGATGCGCGCAACCGTATCGCGCTGACCATCCAGGCGGGCAAAACGCAATTTGGCGGGATGAACGCCACCACATGGGGGTATAACGGCTCGCTGCTGGGGCCCGCGCTACAGCTGACGCAGGGGAAGACCATCACGGTGGACATTACTAACCAGCTGGCAGAAGAGACCACTCTGCACTGGCATGGTCTGGAGGTCCCGGGCGAGGTCGACGGGGGACCGCAGGGGGTTATCGTCCCGGGCGCCACTCGGACGGTGAGCTTCACGCCAACGCAACGGGCGGCCACCTGCTGGTTTCACCCCCATCAGCACGGGACCACCGGTCGGCAGGTGGCGATGGGGCTGGCGGGGCTGGTGCTGATCGAGGATGAAGAGAGCGGACGCCTGCTGTTGCCGAAGCAGTGGGGAATCGATGATGTACCGGTGATCGTACAGGACAAGAAGTTTACCGCCGCTGGCGAAATTGATTATCAGCTGGATGTCATGAGCGCCGCCGTCGGCTGGTTTGGCGATACGCTGCTGACCAATGGCACTCTCTATCCTGAACATGCCGCCCCGCGCGGCTGGCTACGTCTGCGCTTGCTGAACGGCTGTAATGCCCGTTCCCTCAATTTTGCGACCAGCGATAAGCGCCCGCTGTACGTGGTTGCCAGCGACGGCGGTCTGCTGGCGGAGCCGGTGAAGGTCAATGAACTGCCGGTCTTGATGGGGGAGCGTTTTGAGGTGTTGGTGGACACCAGCGACGGTAAACCTTTTGATCTGGTGACCCTGCCGGTGAGCCAGATGGGCATGGCCATTGCGCCTTTCGATAAACCACAGCCGGTACTGCGCGTCCAGCCGCTGGTTATTCCTGCCTCCGGTAAGCTGCTGGATACCCTGGCCGCTCTGCCGGCGCTACCGTCCCTGACGGGGCTGACGCAGCGTCAGCTCCAGCTGTCGATGGATCCGATGCTTGACAGGATGGGCATGCAGGCGCTGATGGAGAAATATGGCGATCAGGCGATGGCCGGAATGGATCACGGCATGATGGGGCACGGCGGGATGGGCGAGATGGGCGACACGGGGAGTATGCACCACGGCGACATGAGCAACATGAACCACGGGTCCGGCATGAATCATGGTATGTCGTCGGGTAAGGGGTTTGATTTCCATAACGCCAACCGCATCAACGGCAAAGCCTTCGACATGAATGTGCCGATGTTTGCCGCCGCCAGAGGAGAGTATGAACGCTGGGTCATCTCCGGCAAGGGCGACATGATGCTGCATCCGTTCCACATTCACGGCACCCAGTTCCGCATCCTTAGCGAAAACGGCAAACCGCCAGCGGCGCATCGTAGCGGCTGGAAAGACACCGTTCGTGTGGAAGGGGGCGTGAGTGAAGTATTAGTGAAGTTTGATCATCCGGCGCCGAAGGAGTTTGCCTATATGGCCCACTGCCACCTGCTGGAACATGAAGACACCGGGATGATGTTGGGATTCACGGTTTAGGGCGGTATAGCCCTGGCGCGTGGAAATAGGGGATAAAGACAAAAAAAACGGCAACTTTCGTTGCCGTTTTGCGTTTTATTTCGCCTCATCCGGGAGCGCATAGGCGACAATATAATCGCCCATTTTGGTACCGAACGAGCCGTGACCGCCGGCAGAGATGACAACATACTGTTTGCCATTCACTTCGTAAGTCATCGGAGTCGCCTGGCCGCCGGCTGGCAGACGGGCTTCCCACAGTTTCTCACCATTGCTCATATTGTACGCGCGCAGGTAGTTATCCGCGGTCGCGCCGATGAACAGGACGTTACCCGCCGTGGAGATCGGCCCACCCAGCATCGGCATACCCATGGTGAACGGCAGTTTAACCGGCATCGGGAACGGCAGGCTATCCTGCGGAGTACCGATACGTTTTTTCCATACCACTTCGTTGGTTTTTAGATCCAGCGCGGAGATATAGCCCCATGCCGGCTGTTTGCACGGCAGGCCGAACGGCGACAGGAACGGGTTCAGGGTGACGCCGTAAGGGACACCGTACTGCGGCTGCACGCCGGACTCGGTGCCTGAGCCTTTCGCATCTTTCGGCGGTTCCATTGGGTTGCCCGGGCCGCGTGGGATCAGTTTAGAGACGAACGGCAGCGCCATTGGGTTGGCGATAGCCACCTGACGGTTCGGATCGACGGAGATACCGCCCCATTCAAACATCCCCAGGTTACCCGGGAAGACGAGGGTGCCCTGCTCAGACGGCGGGGTAAAGATACCTTCATAGCGCATCTGGTGGAAAATCACGCGGCACACCAGCTGGTCGAACATGGTGGCGCCCCACATGTCCGCGCCGGTCAGATCTTTCTTCGGACGGAAGCTCAGATCGGAGAAGGGCTGGGTTTTGGCCACATAATCGCCTTTGGCGGCGCCCTGCGGGACCGGTTTTTCCGGGGCCGGGACCACCAGCTCGCCGTTACGACGATCCAGCACGAAGATGTTGCCGGTTTTCGCCGGAGCATAGATGACCGGCACGGTTTTGCCATTGACTTCAATGTCAGCCAGCGTCGGCTGAGAAGGCATGTCCATATCCCACAGGTCGTGGTGGACGGTCTGGTAGCTCCAGGCCAGTTTACCGGTGGTGGCGTTCAGCGCGACAATCGAGCTGGCATAGCGCTCTTGCTCCGGCGTGCGGTTGCCGCCCCAGATATCCGGAGTGGTCACGCCCATCGGCAGATAGACAAGATCCAGTTTGGCGTCGTAGGCGGCAGGCGCCCAGGAGTTCGGTGAGTTGAGCGTGAAGTGATGCTCATCGCTTGGGATGGCGTTCGGATCTTTCGCGCCTGGATCGAAGGCCCACAGCAGTTTCCCGGTATTCACATCAAAACCGCGGATCACGCCTGACGGCTCACGGGTAGAGAAGTTATCGGTGACTGCGCCGGCAATTACGATGGTCTTATCGGTGATAATCGGCGGGGAAGTGGGTTCATACATGCCCGGCGTGGTCACTGGCATGTTGGTCTGCAGGTTGAGAATACCTTTGTTGGCAAAAGTTTCGCACAGCTTACCGTTGTCGGCGTTTACTGCGAACAGGCGACCATCGTTCACCGGCAGGATAATGCGGCGCGGACAGTCGGCCACGACGTCAGCAGGGGCGTTATCCGCTTTCGCTTCGTGATACGAGACACCGCGGCAGGTGACGTGCTGGAATGACGGGTCGGCGTTCAGCTGCGGGTCAAAATGCCATTTCTCTTTACCGGTGGCGGCGTCAAGCGCGAACAGGCGCTGATGGGCGGTACACAGGAAGAGCGTGTCGCCGACTTTAATCGGTGTCACTTCGTTAGTGATTTCACCCGGATCGTTCGGCTGTTTCAGGTCGCCGGTGCGGAACACCCAGGCTTCCTTCAGGTTCTTCACGTTGTCGGCGTTAATCTGCTTCAGCGGGGAGAAGCGCTGACCTTCCTGGTTGCGGCCATAGGCCGGCCAGTCGCCGTCGGCAACGGTGGAGATCGGCGCGGCCGGGGTGGCGTCGGCGCTCAGGGTGCCGTTGATCTCCTGCGGGTCGTTAAAACCAGCCCAGGTCAGCATGCCGCCGCTGATCAGCAGGGCGACGACCAGCGCGCCTACGGCGCCAGCGGAAGGCACCGGCAGACGACGCCAGACAAAAGGCAGGATCAGCCAGATACCAAAGAAGACGAGGATGTCGCTACGCGGCGTCAGCGCCCAGAAGTCGAAGCCGACTTCCCAGACGCCCCAGATCATGGTCGCCAGCAGCAGCGCGGCGTACAGCCACAGCGCAGCGCGCTTGCCGCGCAGCAGCATCACGGTCACGCCCAGCATCACCAGACCGGCGATGGGGTAGTACCAGGAGCCGCCAAGCACGACCAGCCATGCTCCGCCGATTAAAAGATAGAGGCCGCAGAACGCTGCAAATAGCGCAGTCAGCGTCACCAGGAGCCTTGATTGTTGAGACTTTGTTTCAGCCATAGAAAGTTACTCATGTGTTTGTTAATTTTTTAACTGCAATTAATTATAGGATTTAACAAGTGTGATCGGAATCACAAATATGGCTTTATTAATCCCTGCACCGCAGATTTCTTTTTGCTGGTATACTGGATGGCTTGCCGGTCATCGTCGGGGCGAAAGCAGCGGCTTTGATGATTTATATTTAGAATCAAATGGTTAGTCTTATGAAACATACTGTAGAAGTGATGATCCCGGAATCCGAGATCAAAGCGCGCATCGCGGAACTGGGTCGTCAAATCAACGAACATTATCAGGACAGCGGCAGCGAAATGGTGCTGGTGGGGCTGCTGCGCGGCTCGTTTATGTTCATGGCCGACCTGTGCCGTGAAGTGCAGGTGCCGCATGAAGTCGATTTTATGACCGCCTCGAGCTACGGCAGCGGCATGTCCACCACCCGTGATGTGAAAATCCTCAAAGATCTGGACGAAGACATCCGTGGTAAAGACGTACTGATCGTGGAAGACATCATCGACTCCGGCAATACCCTGTCTAAAGTGCGTGAGATCCTCAGTCTGCGCGAGCCGAAGTCGCTGGCCATTTGTACGCTGCTGGATAAACCAAGCCGCCGTGAAGTGAATGTCCCGGTTGAGTTCGTCGGTTTCGCCATTCCGGACGAGTTCGTGGTGGGCTACGGTATCGACTACGCTCAGCGCTACCGCCATCTGCCGTATATCGGCAAAGTCACCCTGCTGGACGAGTAAGGGAATATTCCACTCAGGCGCGCGCCGCTCGCGCCTGAGCGGCTAAGTCTGAAGGCTATTTGTGGTTGATGTGCTTGATCTTGAGGTTGGAGATCCCGTGGCGATAGCGCTGTTCGAGGGTTTCCCTGCTCACGGCGGTCACATCCAGATCGCGCAGCAGTCCGTCGTGAATACCGTATGCCCAGCCGTGGATGGTGACTTTCTGTCCGCGCTTCCACGCCGATTGCATAATCGTCGAATGTCCCAGGTTGTATACCTGCTCCATCACGTTCAGTTCACAAAGGGTATCCAGACGGCGCTCCTCCGGCATTTCCCCCAGCAGCGAGCTGTGTTTAAACCAGATATCGCGGATATGCAGCAGCCAGTTGTCGATGAGCCCCAGCTCCGGGTTCTCCACCGCCGCCTGCACGCCGCCGCAGCCGTAGTGGCCGCAGATAATGATGTGCTCAACTTCAAGGACATCGACGGCATACTGTACCACCGACAGGCAGTTGAGGTCGGTGTGGATCACCAGATTCGCCACGTTACGATGCACAAACAGTTCGCCTGGCTCCAGGCCGGTGAGTCGCTCAGCGGGAACGCGGCTGTCAGAACAGCCAATCCACAGGAAGCGCGGTTTCTGCGTTTGCGACAGTTTCTCAAAAAAGCCGGGGTCCTCTTCCACCAGCATTTTTGACCATAGTGCATTGTTGCTGATGAGTGTATCTATATCATTCATGGACGTTATCGGCCTGTAACCAAGTAAGTGCGTTGCGCTAATATAGGGTAAGCTCACCTTTTTTAAAACCATCTTAACCCGTGATACTTCAGGCTGCAGATGCGCTGGCCGCGCGAGTACAGCGCAAACGTCAGTCAGGCGGGTTAATGACGTGTCATGACACGAGAAGAGATATTTAATGACCATTGCTCTGGAATTAAAACAGCTCAAAAAAACCTACCCCGGCGGGGTTCAGGCACTGCGGGGAATCGACCTGCAGGTTGAAGCGGGGGATTTCTATGCCCTGCTGGGCCCGAACGGGGCGGGAAAATCCACGACGATCGGCATCATCAGCTCGCTGGTGAACAAAACCTCCGGTCAGGTCAATGTCTTTGGCTACGATCTGGAGAAAGATGTCGTCAACGCCAAGCGCCAGCTTGGCCTGGTGCCGCAGGAGTTTAACTTTAACCCGTTCGAGACCGTGCAGCAGATCGTCGTTAACCAGGCGGGCTACTACGGCGTTGAGCGTAAAGAAGCCATCGCCCGCAGCGAAAAGTACTTAAAACAGCTCGATCTGTGGGAAAAACGCAGTGAACGCGCGCGGATGCTCTCCGGCGGGATGAAGCGCCGCCTGATGATCGCTCGCGCGTTGATGCATGAGCCGAAGCTGCTGATCCTCGACGAGCCGACCGCCGGCGTCGATATCGAACTCCGCCGCTCGATGTGGGGCTTCCTCAAGGATCTCAACGATCGCGGAACCACCATTATTCTGACCACCCACTATCTCGAAGAGGCCGAAATGTTGTGCCGCAACATCGGCATCATCCAGCACGGTACCCTGGTGGAAAACACCTCGATGAAAGCGCTGCTGTCGAAGCTGAAGTCAGAGACCTTTATTCTCGACCTCGCGCCAAAAAGCCCGGTGCCGAAGCTCGAGGGCTACCAGTATCAGCTGGTCGATACCTCGACGCTGGAAGTGGAGGTCCTGCGCGAGCAGGGGATTAACAGCGTCTTCGCGCAGCTGAGCGCCCAGGGGGTGCAGGTACTGAGTATGCGTAACAAAGCCAACCGTCTGGAAGAGCTGTTTGTCACCCTGGTGCATGAGCGAAAAGGAGAGTCAGCATGATGCAGCTTTATTGGGTCGCGCTGAAAAGCATCTGGACCAAAGAGATCCACCGTTTTATGCGCATCTGGGTGCAGACGCTGGTGCCGCCGGTGATTACCATGACCCTGTACTTCGTGATTTTCGGCAACCTGATCGGCTCGCGCATCGGCGAGATGCATGGCTTTACCTATATGCAGTTTATCGTGCCGGGCCTGATCATGATGGCGGTGATCACCAACGCTTACGCCAACGTCGCCTCGTCGTTCTTCAGCGCCAAGTTTCAGCGCAACATTGAGGAGCTGCTGGTGGCGCCGGTGCCGACGCACGTGATTATCGCCGGCTATGTGGGCGGCGGGGTGGCGCGCGGGCTGTGCGTGGGCATCCTGGTGACCGCGGTGTCGCTGTTCTTTGTGCCGTTCCAGGTTCACTCCTGGCTGTTTGTCGCCCTGACGCTGCTCCTTACCGCGGTGCTGTTCTCGCTGGCCGGGCTGCTGAACGCGGTGTTTGCCAAGACCTTCGATGACATCAGCCTGATCCCGACCTTTGTGCTGACGCCGCTGACCTATCTCGGCGGGGTGTTCTACTCGCTGACCCTGCTGCCGCCGTTCTGGCAGGGGCTGTCGCATCTGAACCCCATCGTCTACATGATCAGCGGTTTCCGCTTCGGCTTCCTCGGTATCAACGATGTGCCGCTGGTGACCACCTTTGCGGTGCTGGTGGTCTTCATCGTCGCCTTCTATCTCCTCTGCTGGTCGTTAATCCAGCGCGGCCGCGGCCTGCGTAGCTGATACTCATCACGGTTAGCGCTTCCGGACGCCAATACGCGAAGCGCTAACCGCTTATCTTTGACCGCCATCACCGATACGCCATCTTCCCCTTGCTACATTGTTGGCTGGCTAAGGAGGGAAGCATGCTTGGTTGGGTCATTACCTGCCACGATGAGCTGGCGCAGGAGATGCTGGATCGTCTTGAACAAAAATTTGGTCCACTGGCCCAGTGCCGGGCGGTCAATTACTGGCGCAATCTCAGCAGCAATATGTTGAGCCGGATGATGTGCGATGCGCTGCATGCCACCGACTCCGGGGACGGGGTCATTTTCCTTACCGACAGAACCGGCGCGGCGCCTTATCGGGCCGCGGCGCTGATGAGCCACAAACATACCCACTGCGAAGTGATCTCCGGCGTCAGCTATTCATTACTTGAGCGAATGTATCTGCTGCGGAATACGTTAAGCAGCGAGGCGTTTCGCCAGGCTATCGTCAGCGCGGGCGGTCCGATGGTGAGCAGCCTGTGGCATCAGCAGCAGAAGAACCCCCCGTTCCGGTTGCGTCATGATACCTTTGGAAATTAAGCAGCGGGACAGATGCCGCTTTTGTTACAATAACCGCCGTTGATGGTTTACCGGTTCGATGCGCATGCTTGCCCGATTTTTTACTCTGCTTCTTTTACTGACCTCACTCAGCGCCTCCGCCAGTCTGCTTAGCCAGCAGGGCAAGCCTGTGCGCTATATGCAAACCACCGAAGACGCGGTTATCTGGGCGCAGGTGGGGAACCATGTGGTCAGCGTCGGCAATGTGCGTGCCGGGCAAATCCTCGCGGTTGTCCCGACGGCGGCTGATTACTATGAGTTTCGCTTCGGCTTCGGCACCGGGTTTATTGACAAGGGCCATCTGGAGCCAGTGCAGGGTAAGCAGCGGGTGGAGGACCGTCTTGGGGATCTCAATAAGCCGCTGAGTAATCAGAATTTACTCACCTGGAAAGATACGCCGCTCTATGACGCTCCCTCAGTGAGCAGCGCGCCGTTCGGCACGCTGGCCAATAATCTGCGCTATCCGATCCTCAGCAAGCTGAAGGACCGGCTCAATCAGACCTGGTTTCAGATCCGCATTGGCGACCGGCTGGCGTGGGTCAGCAGTCTGGATGCGCAGGAGGATAACGGGATCCCCGTGCTGACCTATCACCATATTCTGCGTGACGAAGAGAACACCCGTTTCCGCCATACCTCGACCACCACCTCGGTACGCGCCTTTAATAACCAGATGACCTGGCTGCGGGATCAGGGTTATACCACGCTGACCCTCTATCAGCTGGAAGGCTACGTGCGCAATAAAATCAACCTTCCGGCGCGGGCAGTCGCCATCACCTTCGATGACGGCTTGAAATCGGTAAATCGCTACGCCTATCCGGTGCTGAAACAGTATGGCTTCCACGCCACCGCCTTTATTATTTCATCGCGTATTAAGCGTCATCCGCAGCAATGGGATCCGAAATCGCTGCAGTTCATGAGCATTTCTGAGCTCCGGCAGATCCAGGACGTCTTTGACATTCAGTCGCATACCCACTTTCTCCACCGGGTGGACGCCAGCCGGCGGCCGATCTTATTCAGCCGCAACTACCATAATATTCTGTTTGATTTTGCCCGCTCGCGTCGGGCGCTGAGCCAGTTTAATCCACATGTGCTCTACCTTTCCTATCCCTTCGGCGGCTATAACGCCACGGCGGTGCAGGCGGCGAATGACGCCGGGTTTCATATGGCGGTGACGACGGTGCGTGGGAAGGTGAAGCCGGGGGACAATCCGTTTCTGCTAAAGCGGTTATATATCTTACGCACGGATTCGCTGGAGACGATGTCGCGGCTGATCAGTAACCAGCCGCAGGGGTAAACTTCGGCGCTGCGCCTGAGTGCGGCGCCGTGGTCATCAGGCGACCTGCACCGGAATCGCTTTTGCCTGGCGCTTCATTTCGTTGTCGCCTTCGAAGTAGGCGATGTTGGGCTGCCAGCGGCGCGCCTCTTCGTCAGACATGGTGACGAAGCTGGCGATGATCAGGATATCGCCGACGCTGGCGCAGTGCGCGGCGGCGCCGTTAACGGAGATGATTCTGGAGCCTCGCTCGGCGGCAATGGCGTAGGTGGAGAAACGGTTGCCGTTGGTGACGTTCCAGAGGTGAATGGTTTCATTCTCCAGAATACCGGCCGCATCCAGGAAGTCCTGGTCAATGGCGCAGGAACCTTCATAGTGCAGGTCAGCCTGCGTCACTTTTACGCGGTGGAGCTTGCCCTGCAGCATATTACGCATCATAACTTCTACCCTTCAACCTTAATGTAGCAGAGCGGACACGACGTCCGCCCTGAGAAAAGCCCGGGCAAGTATTGCCCGATTTTTACCCGCTGTCTACTGACCGAGCGTGACGATCTGGTTGTCGATCAGGCGGGCCTGACCGAGCCAGGCGGCCATCAGGATGACCGCGCGCTGGCTGGCGTCGGTCAGTTCAAGCAGGGTGTCGGCATCGCGGATCTGAATGTCGTCGGCGCGGAAACCTTTCTCGTTCAGCTCCTGTTCGGCGATAGCGATGATCTCGTCGAGCTGACGGTCGCCGGCGGCCAGTTTTTCCGCCACCGCGCTCAGCACTTTATACAGGCCGGGAGCGATTTTGCGCTGGTCGGCGGTCAGGTAGCCGTTACGCGAGCTTAGCGCCAGGCCATCCTTCGCGCGGACGATCGGCACGCCGATAATATCGATATCGTAGCCCATGTCGGCAACCATCTTGCGGATCAGCGCCAGCTGCTGGAAGTCTTTCTCGCCAAAGCAAGCGACGTCAGGCTGAACCAGGTTAAACAGCTTACTGACGATGGTCGATACGCCGCGGAAATGGCCCGGGCGGCTGGCGCCTTCCAGCATGGTGGACAGGCCGGGGACGTCGACGTAGGTCTGGCCTTCGGTGCCCTGCGGGTAGACTTCCGCCGGCGTCGGCGCGAAGACAAAATCGACATGACGCTTGTTCAGCTTTTCACAATCATCCTGTAGGGTGCGCGGGTAGCGCGCCAGGTCATCGGCGCGGTCAAACTGCATCGGATTGACGAAAATACTGACCACCACCACGTCCGCGCTGGCTTTGGCTTCATCAACCAGCTTCATATGACCATCATGCAGGTTGCCCATCGTCGGGACCAGCGCGATACGCTTGCCTTCCTGACGCAGACGGCGGATATGCTGACGCAGCAGCAGCACGGATTCTATAATCAGCACAACAAGACTCCTTAATGGAAACTGTGTTCTTCGCCCGGATAGACCCCGGATTCGACTTCGGCAATATACTGCCGCACCGCGGCGCGGATGTCGCCCGCCTCGGCAAGGAAATTCTTGGCAAATTTCGGAATGTGGCCGCCGGTAATGCCGAAAGCGTCATGCATCACCAGGATCTGCCCATCGGTGACGTTGCCCGCGCCGATACCGATCACCGGAATGGTCAGGGCTTCGGTGATGCGTTTCGCCAGGGCGACCGGGACGCACTCCAGCACCAGCAGTTGCGCGCCTGCCGCTTCCAGCGCTAACGCGTCTTCAAACAGGGTCTGCGCCGCATCGCCGCGTCCCTGCACTTTATAGCCACCGAAGACGTTCACCGACTGCGGCGTCAGGCCGAGATGGCCGCAAACCGGCACCGCGCGTTCCGCCAGCATCTTCACGGTCTCGGCCAGCCAGGCGCCGCCTTCGAGTTTGACCATATTGGCGCCAGCGCGCATCACGACGGCGGCATTTTCGAAGGCCTGCTCCGGCGTGGCGTAGGCCATAAACGGCAGATCGGCGAGCAGCAGGCTGTTCGGCGCGCCGCGGCGGACGGCGCGGGTGTGATAGGCGATATCTTCTACGGTGACCGGCAGGGTGGAGTCGTGACCCTGCACCGTCATTCCCAGCGAGTCGCCCACCAGCAGCACATTAATGCCTTCATCGGCGAACAGCTTCGCGAAGCTATGGTCGTAGGCGGTAATGGTGGCAAAGCGCTTCTTTTCCTGTTTGCATTTCTGCAGCAGGGCAATGGTGGTCGGTTTCATAACATTTCCTGATGATGAAAGTCATATTAACCGGCATTCTAACAGCAGCATTCAGAGGGGCAATGATTTTGGGCAACCGATTACGACGATCGCCGCAAATGCTAAAAAAGGAGAGGGAATTACCAGATAGCGGGCTTTGCCGCGCCGAGATCATCCAGCACGGCGCGCAGCGCCATGCCGTCAGGAAAGTGGAGGTCCGGGGCGATCTCGAACAGCGGCCAGAGCATAAAGCCGCGGTTTCTCATATCGTAGTGCGGAACGGTCAGGCGCTCGCTGTTAATGACCGCATCGCCAAACAGCATAATGTCGAGATCGAGGGTGCGCGGCCCCCAGCGTTCGGCTTTGCGCACCCGACCCTGCTGCAGCTCAATGCGCTGGGTGTGATCGAGCAGCGCCTCAGGGGACAGCGTGGTTTCCAGCGCGACGGCGGCGTTGAGATAGTCTGGCTGATCCTGCGGGCCCAGCGGCGGCGTGCGGTAGAACGAAGAGACGTTCACCACGCGGCTGTGCGGAATTTCGCCCAGGGCGTGGATAGCCGCCTGCACCTGCGCCAGTGGCGAAGCGAGGTTACTGCCGAGGGCGATATAGGCCAGGGTCATGCGTTACCCTGGCGTGGCGCGCGCTTGCGCGGACGGCGGTGGCGACGGCGCGGCGCCGGATCGTCCCCGAGGTCGTTGAGCATATCTTTTTGCGCCGGCGGCGCGGCGACCTGAAATTCGCCCCACCATTTGGTCAGACGCTGCAGTTCGCCGTTGTTTTCAGCGCCAGCGCGTAGCTCCAGCAGATCGTAGGCGGCGCGGAATTTCGGATGCTCCATCAGCTTCCAGGCGCGTTTGCCCTGGCGACGGGACATGCGCAGCTGCAGCTGCCAGATATCGCGGATCAGGGTGGTGATGCGCTTAGGGATCGCCAGCGTACGGCAGGCTTCGTCCAGTACGTCGTTCATCGCCAGGGCGAAGGCGTCATAGTATGCCAGACCGCTCTCCTGGGCGATTTTCTGCGCCGTCTCCAGCAGCGGATACCAGAACATCACTGCGAACAGGAAGGCCGGATTGACGCGCATGTCGTTACGAATGCGGGTATCGGTGTTCTTCAGCACCTGGTTGATGATCCGCTCCATCGGGCTATCGCCGCGCTCGGTAAAGTAGCGGGTGATGGTCGGGAACAGCGGCTGGAACAGGTTGTATTCCCGCAGCAGCAGGTAGGTCTGATAGCCATGCCCGGCCTGCAGCAGCTTGAGCACTTCTTCGAACAGGCGCGCCGGCGGCACGTCGTGGAGCAGGGCGGCCAGCCGTGGCAGCGGTTCGGCCGTTTCCGGACTGATGGTCATATCCAGCTTGGCGGCGAAGCGCACCGCGCGCAGCATGCGTACCGGATCCTCGCGATAGCGGGTTTCCGGATTGCCGATCAGGCGGATCACGCCGTCCTGCAGATCCTTCATGCCGCCGACGTAGTCGCGAACGGTAAAGTCCGCCACGCTGTAATAGAGGCTGTTGATGGTGAAGTCGCGACGCTGGGCGTCCTCTTCGATCGAGCCGAAGATATTATCACGCAGCAGCATGCCGTTCTGGCCCCGCTGGGAGGTGACGCGATCGGTAGTGTGTCCTTCGTGATGGCCACGGAAGGTAGCGACCTCAATAATTTCCGGCCCGAACATGACGTGCGCGAGGCGGAAACGGCGCCCGACCAGACGGCAGTTGCGGAACAGCTTGCGTACCTGATCCGGCGTGGCGTTGGTCGTGACGTCAAAATCTTTTGGCTTTTTGCCAAGCAGCAGGTCGCGGACGCCGCCGCCGACCAGCCAGGACTCGTAGCCCGCCTTGTTGAGGCGGTACATGACCTTGAGGGCGTTTTCACTGATATCTTTGCGGGAAATAGCATGCTGCTCACGCGGGATCACCGTCATAGGCGTTGGTTCGACGGCGGCTTCTGCCTCGCGCTCCTCACGGCTTAGCACCTTACGGCAAAAATTAGCGACTCGGGTAAAAATGGTGCACCTCGTAGTGTCAGACGGACTTCAGATCAACTGTACAGTGTAAAAATAGCGGCTAATCATAGCTCAGCGGGAGCCATTTGAGAATGCTCGATTTTCGCCGGCTGCCAGTTGGCGACGGCCTGGGCGAGTAAATCATCGATGCTCAGGGCCTGCCACTCCCCGGCGATCTCCTGATTCAGAAAGCGGAGCGCCCGGACGATTTCGGGGCGCGGATCGCCTTCCGGCAGCGCCGGCGCGTGGTTTTGTTTAGAGAGCTTATTGCCGTCGGCATTGAGGGCCAGCGGCAGATGGAGGTAGTCCGGTGCCTGCCAGCCAAAATGCTGATACAGCGAAATCTGCCGCACCGTCGGCTCAATCAGATCGGCGCCGCGGACGATCTCGGTGATCCCCTGAAAGTGGTCATCGACCACCACCGCCAGGTTGTAGGCAAACAGTCCGTCGCGACGGTGGATAATAAAATCTTCTCGCGCCAGCGGCTCGTTGGCGACCAGCGTGCCGCGCAGGCGGTCGGTGAACTGCAGAACCGGACGGGTCTGGCGCAGACGCAGCGCGGCGTTTTCCGCCCCCAGCCCAAGGTCGCGGCAGTGACCATCATAGATCCCGCCTACGGCGTGGATCCGCGCGCGGGTGCAGGTGCAGTAGTAGCTCAGCCCTTGCTCGCTCAGCCAGGCCAGCGCCTCGCGGTAGGCTTCGTGCCGTTGCGACTGCCAGAGCACCTCGCCGTCCCAGTGCAGACCGTAGTGGTCGAGCTGGCGCAGGATGGTGTCGGCGGCCCCGGGGACTTCGCGCGGCGGGTCGATATCTTCAATACGAACGCGCCAGATACCCTGGTTCGCGCGGGCCTGCAGGTAGCTGCCGAGCGCGGCGATCAGAGAGCCGAAGTGGAGTTCGCCGGAGGGGGAGGGAGCAAAGCGCCCTATATAGCGTGAGTCAGTCATGGTACGGACAACAGAACCAGGCGGGAGAGACTCCCGCCAGAGAGTGAGGCAGCAGGGGATTAGCCCGCCATCTGTTTTTCGCGAATTTCCGCCAGGGTTTTGCAGTCAATGCACAGATCCGCTGTCGGACGCGCTTCCAGACGGCGAATGCCGATCTCCACGCCGCAGGATTCGCAGTAGCCGAAGTCTTCGTCTTCAACTTTTTTCAGCGTTTTCTCGATCTTTTTGATCAGTTTACGTTCGCGGTCGCGGTTACGCAGCTCCAGGCTGAACTCTTCTTCCTGGGCGGCACGGTCTACCGGGTCCGGGAAGTTAGCAGCTTCATCCTGCATGTGCGATACGGTGCGATCCACTTCATCCCTGAGTTGATTACGCCATGCTTCAAGAATACGCTTGAAGTGCGCCAGCTGGGCTTCGTTCATATACTCTTCGCCCGGTTTCTCTTGGTACGGCTCCACCCCAGCGATGGCGAGAATACTCAGGGACGATGTTTTACGGTTTTGCCCTTCTTGCATGTTGCTTCTCCTTAACACGCACTATCGATCCCCATGTGGGGGAAAATCAGGCCGCTATAAATAGCAGATGCTTTTCCGGATAGCAATTATCTAAACGTTACACTTGACAACCCTGTGAAGAAAAGCGTATTCGCGCTTGCGACCCGAACACTATTTAGCCACTTATTTACCGGGGTTTAACACCACGGCGATCGGCTTATTCAGAGTCATCCTCGTCGTAGAAAGTTCCGCTTTCCAGGCGAGAATTTCCACCCCCTTGTCGCGGGCTTCTGTTAACAGCTGTGCGTATCTGGCATCAATATGATGCGCGGGAGAGAAACGGTCAATTGCCGAATGCAGGACGGCAAATAAAATCACCGCGCGGTCGCCATTTGCCGCGACGGCCATCAGCTCCCGCAGGTGCTTCTGTCCGCGCATAGTCACCGCATCAGGAAAATAACCGTATTCTTTCTCCGCCAACGTAACCGATTTCACTTCAATATAGCAGTTTTGGCGATCATCTGCCTGTAACATAATATCGATACGGCTATTCTCAGCGCCATATTTCACTTCGCTTTTCAGCTGGTTATAGCCTGAAAGTTCAGGGATTATTCCGGCGGAAATTGCTTCTTTCGCCAGCGTATTCGCGCGCAGCGTGTTGACGCAAATAACGGCGCCCTGCTGCGTTTCAGTTAATTCCCAGGTATGGGCATATTTGCGCTTCGCATTGTCAGAAGTGGAATACCAGACGGTGTCGCCCGGGACGGCGCAGCCGGTCATGGCACCGGTATTTGGGCAGTGGAGCGTCAATTCGCGGCCATCGGGGGTCACCACGTCGGCAAGAAAACGTTTGTAACGTTTAAGCAAAATGGCGGGTTGCAACGGCGGATCAAACTGCATCAATTTTCCTTATCAAACGGATAATGTTCCAGCGCCGTGTAGCGCGTGCGCCCGCGGCTAAAGCTGGATTCATAGAGCACGAACTCGTTCACCGGAAACGTCCAGCGAAAGCCGGGCGGCGGGATCGGCACCGCCTGACGGGCATCGCGCCACAGGGTAATGTGCGGATGAAACGGCTGCGGACTCTGATAGCAGCCGCTGCGCGCCGCCTGAGCGCGCAGCATACTGGCAAGCTGCAGCAGGCCGCGCGGTGGCTGACGGGTCCCGAGCCAGACCACCCGCGAACGCAGCCACTGTCCGGCATCGTCCAGCGTCAGGGTAAAGCCCGGCTGCTGGAGGCGGCCGGCGAGGGCAGACAGCGCCCGCTGTTTTTCCGCGCTCACCTCGCCGAGAAACGCCAGCGTCAGATGAAGGTTATCCGCCGCGACGGGCCTGCCGGCATCCTCAGGGAAGTGCGTTGCCCGCCACTGGACAATCTGTTTGCGGACGGCAGGCGGCAGTTCAATCGCAAAAAACAGCCTTTTCGGCTCAGACATGATAGAGACTCGGTAATGAATTAGGGGGATGCTACAATGCGAGCCCCTGAATGTTAACCCCCGGAGCCTTTTGTGTCCTCATTGCCGGTTGCCGCCGTCCTCCCAGAACTGCTATCCGCCCTGCAGCATGCGCCGCAGGTTTTGCTCAACGCGCCGACCGGCGCCGGGAAGTCGACCTGGCTGCCGCTGCAGATCCTCGCTGAGGGTAACATCGCGGGACGCATTATCCTGCTGGAGCCGAGGCGTCTGGCGGCGCGCAATGTCGCGCAGCGGCTGGCTGAACTGCTCGGCGAAAAGCCAGGGGAGACCGTGGGTTACCGCATGCGTGCCGAAACCTGCGTCGGGCCACAGACCCGCCTGGAGGTGGTCACGGAGGGGATCCTGACGCGCATGATCCAGCGCGATCCCGAGCTGACGGGCGTGGGGCTGGTGATCCTCGATGAGTTTCACGAGCGCAGCCTGCAGGCGGATCTGGCGCTGGCCCTGCTGCTTGATGTCCAGCAGGGGTTACGTGACGATCTCAAACTGCTCATCATGTCGGCGACCCTTGATAACGATCGCCTGCAGCGTCTGCTGCCTGAGGCGCCGGTGGTGGTCTCGGAGGGGCGCGCTTATCCGGTGGAGCGTCGCTTCAGCCCGCTCTCCGCGCACCAGCGTTTTGATGAGGCGGTGGCGATAGCGGCGGCGGAGCTCCTGCGGCATGAACAGGGATCGATGCTGCTGTTTCTGCCCGGCGTCGGCGAGATCCAGCGCGTTCAGGAACAGCTGACGGAGCGCGTGGCGGAGGATGTCATCCTCTGCCCGCTGTATGGCGCTTTGCCCCTAAGCGAGCAGCGCAAAGCGATCCTCCCGGCGCCGGCCGGGAAGCGCAAAGTGGTGCTGGCCACCAACATTGCTGAGACCAGTTTAACCATCGAGGGCATCCGCCTGGTGGTCGACACCGCCCAGGAGCGTGTTGCCCGCTTTGACCCGCGCACCGGCCTGACCCGGCTGGTGACGCAGCGCATCAGCCAGGCATCGATGACCCAGCGCGCCGGACGCGCCGGTCGTCTCTCCCCGGGGATCTGCCTGCATTTGCTCGGCAAAGAACAGGCCGAACGAGCGGCGGCGCAGAGCGAACCGGAGATCCTGCACAGCGATCTGTCGGCGCTGTTGCTGGAGCTGCTGCAGTGGGGTTGCCACGATCCGGCCTCGCTGGCCTGGCTGGATCAGCCGCCGGCGGTGAACCTGGCTGCCGCGCGCCGCCTGCTGGAGGCGCTCTCGGCGCTGGACGGCGAGCGGCTGTCGGCGTTTGGCCGCAAAATGGCCACCCTCGGCAACGAGCCCCGGCTGGCGGCGATGCTGGCCGCTGCGCAGACCGATGACGAAGTGGCGACGGCGGCCAGGCTGGCGGCGATCCTTGAGGAGCCGCCGCGCGGCGGGCTGGTGGATTTGGGCGCCGTCTTTTCCCGTCAGCAGGCTAACTGGCAGCAGCGCGCGCAGCAGCTGATGAAGCGTCTGGCCTGCCGCAGCGGCCAGCCCGATGCGGGACGAATGGCTGCGCTCCTGGCGTCGGCCTTCGCCGACCGCATCGCCCGCCGCCGCGGTCAGGAGGGACGCTATCAGCTGGCGAACGGTATGGGCGCGATGCTGGACGCCGACGACGCGCTGGGCCGCCATGAGTGGCTGATCGCTCCGCTGCTGCTGCAGGGCAGCGCCTCACCGGATGCCCGCATGCTGCTGGCTCTGCCGGTGGATATCGGCGAGCTGATCGCCGCCCGTCCCGAGCTGGCGCAGCGTTCCGACACGGTGGAGTGGGATGAAGCGCAGGGGACGCTGAAAGCCTGGCGGCGGACGGTGACGGGCCAGCTGGTGATTAAGACCCAGCCGCTGGCGAAGCCCTCTGAGGCGGAGCTGCATCAGGCGATGCTCAACGGGATTCGTGAGAAAGGCCTCGGTGTGCTCAACTGGACGCCAGAGGCCGAGCAGCTGCGGCTGCGGCTGCAGTGTGCGGCGCAGTGGCTGCCGGAAGAGGCGTGGCCCGCGGTGGATGACGCTTCGCTGCTGGCCTCGCTGGAGGCATGGCTGCTGCCGCAGATGAACGGCGTTCACTCGCTGCGGGCGCTGAAGGCGCTGGATCTGCGGCAGGCGCTCCAGGACTGGCTGCCGTGGCCGCTGCGCCAGAAGCTGGATCGCGAGCTGCCGACGCACTATACCGTGCCGACCGGCAGCCGTCTGGCTATCCGTTACCATGCGGAGAACCCGCCGGCGCTGGCGGTGCGTATGCAGGAGATGTTCGGCGAGGCCACGACGCCGGTTATCGCCGAGGGGCGAGTGCCGCTGGTGCTGGAGCTGCTGTCGCCCGCTCAGCGTCCGCTGCAGATCACGCGCGATCTTAGCGCCTTCTGGCAGGGGAGCTACCGTGAGGTACAGAAAGAGATGAAGGGACGCTATCCGAAACACGTCTGGCCGGACGATCCGGCCAACGCCGCCCCGACCCGACGCAGCAAAAAATATTCGTAGCCCCAGGCGCCGGGCGGCATTCTGCCCGGCCAGTCGAACCACTCACGCTAGACCATCTGCTGCCAGAGAAAAACGCCCCCTCCCGCCAGCGCCAGCCAGGGGCCGAAGGCCAGCGGCTGCTGCAGCGACTGCCGGGTCCACAGGCGCTGCAGCAGGGTCCACGTCAGGCCGCTGGCCGAGGCGAACAACAGCACCTGCGGCAGAGCCTGCCAGCCGCACCAGGCGCCCAGCGCCGCCAGCAGCTTAAAATCGCCATAGCCCAGAGCCTCTTTGCCGGTCAGCAGGCGGAACAGCCAATAAACCGACCACAGCGCCAGATAACCAGCCATCGCCCCGGCGACCGCGTCCGGCAGCGCAATGTACACCTCGTTAAGATTAAACAGCAGTCCGGCCCACAGCAGGGGCAGGGTCAGGCGATCGGGCAGCAGCTGGGTCCGGGCATCAATCCGCGCCAGTATCAGCAGAAAGGAGAGCAGCACCAGGCCGCCCGCCAGCGCCAGTCCCGGTGCGAGCAGCGCCCCCGCGAGGATAAACAGCAGGCCGGTGGTCAGCTCGGTCAGCGGATAGCTCCACGAGATGCGCGCCTGACAGCAGCGGGCGCGACGGCCTAGCCAGAGGAAGCTGAGCAGCGGGATATTGTCCCGCCAGGCTATCGGCTGGCGACACTGCGGACAGGATGAGCCCGGCGTGCTGAGGGTTAGCGGCTCGTCATCCGCGGTCTGGGCCAGCATGCGCGGCAGACGGTAGATCACCACGTTGTAAAAGCTGCCCAGCGCCAGGCCGAACAGCAGCAGAAAGCCATACCAGACAAGGGGGAAATGCAGCGATAATGCGGCTAATGTCGTCATTTTTGCTCCTTTAATCACCATTTTCCCTGCAGCTGCCACGGCGTCGGGCCCGGGTCGTTTTTGGCCATCGGGCGGGTGACCAGCAGCGCCAGCAGGGGCGGTATCCCCTGCCTGGGCTGTAGCGTACCGTGAAACAGATAGCGGCCATCGGGCGACAGGGTTCCCTGGCCGCTGAGGCTCAGCTGATGAGAATCCTGGCGGATGGCCAGCGCCACGGCGCCGGTCGTCTTACAGCTTAAGGTGCCACTGACCTGGGCTAACTCCAGGCTACCGACCGGAGAGTGCAGCCTGGCCTGACGCCACTGCGCGCGTCCGGCGGTGATTTGCTGACAGCGCCCCTCGCTGAAGTGCGCTTCGGCCAGGCTGAAAGTGACCTCTCCTTCGGCGCTGACGGGCATGGTCGGCGTTAGCCAGCGACCGAGCAGGCTGGCGGGGGCGCTGAGCCGTCCCTCCTGCAGGCGCAGATCGCGGATGCCCCACAGCCGGGCCTGACCCTCCACGCCGCGGGGATCGCTGAGCGCGATCTGCCAGCCAGCCAGGGTGAGCGACCACGTCAGCCGCTCAAGCCGTTCGCCGCGCCAGGAGACTGACTGCGCCGCGCCGCGCCAGATGCTGCCGCTGAGGTTGGCCACCTGTACCTCGGGCGGCAGCATCGGGACTAACAGACGCGCCGGGGCGGTGGCGGTCAACCACAGCAGATAGAGCGCCAGCAGTAGCCCAACCGCGAACCCGTTAGCTTTCATCGTCGCGCTCCAGCAGCAGATGGTTGACCGTGACCCAGCCCGGCCGCGACGGCTGTGCGGTTACGGATAGCGAGACCGCGTTGACGCCGCGCATCGCCGGGGCGTCCAGCCAGTCCATCAGCGCCTGAAAGGCGCAGGGCTGAAGGGTGACCTGAAGACGTTTTCCCTGCGGCTGCAGACGAACGACTTCCAGCCCGTGGCTCGCCGCCTCGCGCATCACCAGCGCGGTGAGCGCCTCTTTTGCCGCCGGCGCGGGCTGCTGGCTGAGCTGCTGCAGGCGCGGACCCTGCTGCGTCATCCAGCGCAGGCTGGCCTGTTCTTTCACCAGGATTTGCCGCCACTGCGCCTCGCGGGCTCGCCAGGGCTGCCACAGCCCGTACCAGAGGGCGCACACCACCAGCAGCCCCGCGAGTCCGAGCAGCAGGCGCTGCTCCGACGGCGTGCGCTGCCGCCACCAGATAAACAGATTAGCCATCGTTTTCCTCCAGCGTCAGTTGTCCTTCAATGCCATCCGGTTTCGTGGTCATGTCGCCTGGCCGGACGCGAAACCGCGGCTGCGCCCGCTGGGTGAACTGCTCCAGCGCCCGGGAAGAGGCCGCGGCGATATCCAGTTGCAGACGGTTGGCCGCGGCATCCCAGCTCAGCGCCCGCAGGCGGATCCCCGGCGTGTCGCTGATGATGTTCTGCAACGCGCTGAGGCGGTCGACGAGGGGGGCATGCTGCGCCTGACGGGCGAGGGTTTGCAGATGCTGCTGCATCTGCAGTCGCGGGTTAATCACCTTTTTCTCCGTAGGAAACCAGCGATGATAGTAGGCCCGGCTGGCCTGCTGGGCCGCCTCGGCCTGGCGCGCCAGATCGCGATGATCCAGAACGCTATTCACCGCCGCCAGCAGCGCCAGGGCCAGCGCGGCATACCGCGCCGGACGCCAGCTCCCCTGCGCAGGCTGCCGACGGCGGATGGCAAACTCTCCCTGCAGCAGGCTGAGCTTCTGCGCCGCCGGTTGATTTGCGGCGAGGGAGAGCAGCGTCTGCGCAGGCTGCGCGCGCCACGCTCCCGGCGCCGCGGGCGGCGGCGAATAGCTGTCGATGACGTGCTCTTCCGCCTCGCCCCGCAGCAGCTCCGCCAGCCAGGAACTTTCCGCCGCCATGCCGCTCCATGGCTGGTGGCGGATCAGCCACTGCTCGTCCACCTGCACCGCGCTCCACGCCGGCGGTTGCCAGGGCAGGGCCAGCACATCGGGCGTCAACGCCAGGGGCCGTAGGGAGAGCGACTCGCAGCGCGCCAGCCAGTCGCGCATTTTTTGCCGCTGCACGGCGACGATCTCGCACTGGGCCTGCTGGCGGTGGAGCAGGGCAAAATGGGTGGCTTCCACATCGTCGGCCAGCTGCTCTTCCAACAGGAACGGGGCCACCTGCAGCGGCGGTTTACGCAGGCCTGCCGGCAGGCTGAGGGGGTGAAACGCGCAGTCGCTGGCCGGGATCAGCACCCAGGCCGGGTAATGCGCCGCCAGCGCCGGGAAAGGGCTGGCGTCGTCAGCCGGCCACCGGCCGCGGGCTTCGTGATGCGGATCGCCGGGGGCGAAGAGTTCCCAGTGCAGCGGCGCCTGCCCGGGGGCGAAGCGCACGATCAGCATGGCCTGGGGGGAAGCGTTAAACTTATTCATCAACCACCATAGAAAGTCCGTATCGCCGCTGGACGACGGTAAAGGCGCGCCCCTCCTGTTGCAGGACGCTGTGCAGCTGAAAGCGAAGGTTGCCGGTCACCACGGTGAAGGCGGCGATAAAGCGTGTGCTGCGCACCGTCAGCCAGGGGCGGGCGAGCGTGGTATCGGTTTTCTGCAGCGTAGGCTGCGCGAGAAACGCGGCGACGCTGCTCCACCCGGTTCGCGGGCGGTTGTGCAACAGCTGTTGCGCCTCCTGCAGCGTCAGATCGCCGGGAAAGAGGGCCACCAGCAGGGCGGCCTGGGAGGGCCGCAGGGTGTTGACATTGACCTGCAGCGCGTCAGCCGGCTGGACGCAGACGAAGGGGAGCAGGCGCTGATAGAGCGCGGCGTCCATACCGGCCAGCAGGCGCAGCTCGCTGACGTCCTGCATCGGCTGGTTGGCGGCGAGATAGCCCGGGGTTTGCGCCATATAAACCTCGTCCTCCGCCCCGTTCAGTCGCGGCTGGCCGTCGCTGTCCGTCCAGTCGCCGAGGGCGGCGGCGATCTGGCTGGCGCGCAGCGGTGATTCGCCGAGCAGCGCCAGCAGCCGGACGAAGACGTCGGTCAGGTAGGGCGTTTCGCCGCTGGTCTCATCCGCGCGATGGTTGATGGCATTGAGGTTAAAGCAGGCGTGCCCGTCGCGGATCGTGGCGAGGATTTCGCCATCGTCGAGGGTAAAGCGGCGTCCCTCCTGCGCCCAGGTTTGCGCCAGGTTCGTTTGACTGGGCGAGTCCAGCGCGTCGCGTTGCAGCAGCGCGGCGGCCATGTTTTCCGCCGCCAGGGCGTACCATCTGGCCTGCAGATTATCGAGGGTCACGGCGGTGTGTTGATACATGACCGAGGTGCGTTCGGTCATGGCGCTGGCGAGGATCATCATCAGGGCGAGGATGAACAGCACCATCAGGAGCGCGACGCCGCGTTGCCGATTTTTCACTGGCCGCCCCCCGGGGTAAGTAAAAACAGGCGGGTTATCTCCCCGCTGTTCGCCAGGGTCAGGGTGATCTCCAGCCCCTGCGGCAGCTTCTGCGAGCGGTCCCAGGTCTCCTGCCAGCGGCCGTCGGCATAAAACCGCAGGCGAAACGCCGTCACCCCGCGCAGCAGCACCCGGACCGTCGGCTGGCTGCCGGTCAGCGGATCCTGCTGATCGAAGCTCAGCCGTTCAAGCTGCTGCTGGCGCAGGCGGTAGCTGACGTTCTGGATCTCCGAGCGCGGGAGGATCCCCAGCGGATTCGGCCAGCCGCTGCGGCTGAAGGCCAGCCCCCAGTCATCGCTCTGCAACTGAAAACGTCCGGCAAAGAAAAGCGTGTCGCTGTTTCTGGCGCGACGGGGAATGATGTGCGTGACATCGTCGGCTATCTGGCGAAAAGCGCGCTGGAGGGCGGCGATCTGCTGGCTCTTCTCGCGGGTGAGGCCATCGGCGCGGATGACGTTCTGCAGCACCATCACGGCGGCGGCGCTGAGGACGGCGAGGATAGCCAGCGCCAGCAGCGTTTCAATCAGGGTGAAACCGCGCATTTTCGTTATCATGGCGGCGTCACCCAGGTGCGCAGAGTCGCCAGCGGCGCGGGATCGCTTTTTTGCCGCCGGACCTCCACGTCCAGCGCCCGCAGCTGCGGCAGCGCGGTTTCCACCCCCTGCCAGCGGACAAACCAGCGCGTCCCGGCGGCCTCCACGGTGGTTTCAGACCAGCTGAGGGCAGGCCAGCGTTTCTCCAGCCGCAGCTGCACCAGCTGATTATCCGCCAGCCAGCTGGCGAGGATTTTCTCTTCCATACGCCCGAGCTGCCGCGTCTGCTGCAGGGTGGATTGCATCACCGCCAGGCCGGCGAGGGCGAAAATCACCAGCGCGACCATCACTTCGATAAGCGTCATTCCGCTCTCGCGTTTCATGGCTGCTCCCGCGCCGCCAGCGGCTGACTGTCGCCCTGGGCGTCGATGTTGATGCCCGTCGCGGCGTCAATCCGCAGCTGAAACGGGGTGACTTCGCCGCCGGGAAAGATGATCACGTCGGGCTGCTCGCCCGGCGTCCACGCCTGGCCGTTGGGAAAGCGCAGCGTCAGCCTGGCCCGCGGGAGGGTTTCCGCCGTGGTGGCGCGCCCGGCCTGCAGCGGCAGCCACTGCGCGTTGCCCCAGCGGTCGTCAGCCGCCGCCGGGGCGCCTTCGTCGGCAGGCTGCAGGCGCATAAACTGCCAGCGGTCAGGGTGGATAACGATCCCGAAGAGCTGGCCGGTTTGCTGCCCGCGCTCGCGGACAAAATCCAGCTGCGCCTGAAAGCGCGCCAGGATCTGCGTGGCCTCCTGGGTGCGGGCGGAGGGAAACGCCAGCAGCACCATGCTGGCGCTGACGCCGATCAGCAGCAGGACCAGCATCATTTCCAGGAGGGTGAAACCGCGCTGAGACACTATTTCTTCCCGAGGGTCCAGTTGCCGATGTCGTCATTGGTGTCGGGCATCCCGTCCGGGCCGACGCTGAAGACGTCGATGGCGCCATGCTGACCGGGGCTTAACAGCTGATACTCATTTCCCCATGGGTCCTGCGGCAGGCGGCGGATATAGCCGCCTTCCGGGTAGTTGCGGGCATGCGGCTCGACTGCCGGGGCGGTCACCAGCGCCTGCAGACCCTGTTCGGTATTCGGGTAGCGGCTGTTGTCCAGCTTATACATGTCCAGCGCCCCCTCGAGCGCCACCAGATCGCTGACCACCTTCTGGCGGTCCGCTTTCTCCTTGTTGCCCATCAGGTTAGGTACCACCAGGCTGGCGAGGATGCCGAGAATGACGATCACCACCATAATTTCCAGTAACGTGAAGCCGCGTTGCCGTTGCATAGTTTTCTCCATTAATACAGTCACATACTCATAAGGGTATTCAGTTGCAGGATCGGCTGCAGGATGGCCAGCACGATAAACAGCACCATGCCGGCCATGGTGACCACCAGCAGGGGTTCAAACAGGCTGAGAGACATCTGGATCTGCGCGCTCAGTTCCCGGTCCTGGTTCTCCGCCGCGCGCTCCAGCATGGCGGTCAGCTCACCGCTCTGTTCGCCGCTGGCGATCATGTAGCGCATCATCGGCGGAAACAGCGCCGTGGCCTCCAGCGCGCGATGCAGGCTGACGCCTTCGCGCACCGACTCGCTGGCGGTCTCCAGCTGGCTGCACGCCCAGGCATTGCTGAGAACGCCCGCGCTGATGCGCATCGACAGCAGCAGCGGCACCGCGCTGGCGTTGAGAATGCTTAAGGTGCGGGCGTAGCGCGCGCTGTTGACGCTGCGCGTCACGCGGCCGATGACCGGCAGGCGCAGCAGCGCCCGGTCCCAGGCGAGCCGCCGGGCAGGCTGGCGCAGCAGATAGCGCAGCCCCAGCAGCGCCAGTAACGACAGCAGCACCAGCCAGGGGCCCGCGCTGCGCACCATGTCGCTCAGGCTCATCAGCAGCCGGGTAGAGAGGGGCAGAGCCTGTTTAAGATGGACAAACTGCTCGACGACTTTCGGCACCACGGTGGAGAGCAGAATGGCGATCACGCTGATGGCGACCAGCGTCAGCACGATGGGGTAGATCATCGCCTGCAGCAGGCGGGCGCGAAGCTGCTGGCGCTGCTCGGTATAGTCCGCCAGCCGATTCAGCACGCCGTCGAGATGGCCGGAGGTTTCGCCAGCCGCCACCATGGCGCAGAACAGGCCGTCGAAGCAGGCGGGATAGCCGCGCATCGCCTCCGCCAGCGAATGGCCTTCGAGCACTTTGCTCCGCACCCCGGCCATTAACGTTCTCAGCGGCGCCTTTTCGCACTGCTGGGCGACGGCATCGAGCGCTTTCTCCAGCGGAATGCCGGCGGCGACCAGGGTGGCCAGCTGGCGAGTGAGCAGGGCTAAATCACCGGCGCTGGTGCGCCGGGTAAGGAGCCCGCCGCGCCACAGCCGGCTCGCCGGGTCGGCGGCGGCCACTTCCAGCGCCAGCCAGCCTTTGTCCCGCAGCAGCTGGCGGGCGTGGCGGGCGGAGTCGGCTTGTTGAACGCCGCGGCGGGTTTTGCCCTGCGCGTCCAGCGCCTGATAGCGAAACAGGGCCATCTCAGACGCTGTCCGCCGTTTGCTGTTCGGTGACCCGCATCACCTCCTCCCAGCTGGTGATCCCCGCCAGCGCTTTATCGCGCCCGGCATGGCGCAGGGTCTGCCAGGCCGGCCCCAGCTGCTGGATCAGGGTGATCTCATTTTCGCCGCGGTGGATGGCGGCGCGGACGCGGTCGTCGATCGGCAGCAGCTCGTGAATGCCGGTGCGTCCGCGATAGCCGGTGAAATTACACCGGGCGCAGCCTTTTGGCCGCCACAGCGGCGTGCCGGTCGGGACCGCCATCTGCCGGGCGGTGTCGGCATCCGCCTGCGTGGGCTGACGGCAGTGCGGGCACAGTTGGCGCACCAGCCGCTGCGACATCACTGCCAGCAGCGACGTGGAGAGTAAAAAAGGCTCCACGCCCATATCCTGCAGGCGGGAAATAGCGCCCAGCGCGCTGTTGGTGTGCAGAGTCGACAGCACCAGGTGGCCGGTGAGCGAGGCCTGAACGGCGATCTGCGCGGTTTCGCCATCGCGGATTTCGCCCACCAGCACCACGTCCGGATCCTGGCGCAGGATGGCGCGCAGGCCGCGGGCGAAGGTCATCTCGACTTTGGCGTTGACCTGGGTCTGGCCGATGCCCTCCAGCTCATATTCCACCGGATCTTCAATGGTCATGATGTTGCGCTCCCGGGCGTCGAGGCGGCTGAGGGCGGCGTAGAGCGTCGTGCTTTTCCCGGATCCGGTCGGCCCGGTGACCAGAATGATGCCGTGTGGCCGGGCGATCAGCGCGTCGACCTGGTCGAGCAGGGCGGGGGGCATGCCCAGCGTCAGCAGATCCAGGTTGACGCTGTTTTTGTCCAGCAGGCGCAGCACCACGCGTTCCCCATGGCTGGAGGGCAGGGTGGAGACGCGCACGTCTATCGCCCGCCCGCCGATGCGCAGCGCCATGCGGCCATCCTGGGGAACCCGTTTTTCCGCAATGTCCAGGCTCGCCATCACCTTGATACGCGAAATTAACAGCGCGGCCAGCCGCCGCTGCGGGCGGAGAATTTCCCGCAGCACGCCGTCGACGCGAAAGCGGATCTGCAGATGGCGCTCATAGGTTTCGATATGGATATCGGAGGCTTTCTCTTTGATAGCCTCGGTGAGCATGGCGTTGATCAGACGGATAATCGGTGCATCGTCCTCGCTGTCGAGCAGATCGTCGGTATCCGGCAGCTCTTCGGCGAGGGTATAGAGGTCAAGCTCATTGCCGATGTCGGCCATCATCCGGTGCGCTTCCGCCGAGTCGCGCTGATAGCTGAGCACCAGCGCTTTCTCGAACGCGTCCGGCGCCAGACGGCTGACGCTCATCGGCCCGTCCGCCAGGCGGCGCGCTTCCAGCAGCGCCCGGGCGGCGGTGTCCGCGCGGCACAGCGCTTCGCAGCGTTCGCCGTCGCTCAGCAGCACCAGATGGTGCGCGCGGGCCCAGGCGAAGGGCAGTAGCGGACGGCGTTCGGCGGCTGGCGTCATAGGCGGCCTCCGAGGTTAAAAGCGTCAATGGCGGCGCTGACCTGGCGGAAGGCCTGGGTCTCCTGCTGCGGGTAGATGTGCAACAGATCGTTGCTGAGCGATGCTTCGCTGCTCTCTTTGCCCCGCTGTTTGGTTTGCGCATCGTTGAAGGCGGAGTACTGGCCGGAAGAGGCCTGGCGGTACTCATCGCGGTCGCGAATAATGGTCGGGCGGATAAACAGCATCAGGTTGCGCTTCGACACTTTCTTGCTGTCGGAGCGGAACAGCGCGCCGATCACCGGGATGTCGCCGAGCAGCGGCACTTTGTCGGCGGTATCGGTGACGCTTTTATCCAGCAGCCCGCCAACCACCACCGTTTCGCCGCTGCCGACCAGCACGGCGTTATTCACCGTCCGGGTATTAAAGGTCGCTCCGAGATCGCTGCTGGTGCTGGAGGCCGAATCGGCGACGCTCGATACTTCCTGCTCAATCTCCAGCAGCACGGCATCGCCTTCGTTAATCTGCGGCTTCACCTTCAGCTTAATGCCCACGGTTTTGCGCTCGACGGTATTAAAGATGTTGTCGCCGGAGGTGGTTTGCGAGCCGGTTAACACCGGGACTTCCTGGCCGACGTTGAAGGTGGCTTGCATATTGTCGAGAGTGACGATGCTGGGGGTGGCCAGAATATCGTTCTTGGTACTGCTGGAGAGGGCGGTCAGCAGCATCGCCCAGTTCCCCTGATAGAAACCGGCGGCGATACCGTTAAACGAGCCGAGGGCGCTGGCCAGCGAGCTGCTGATGGTGCCGTCTTTGTTGTACTGGTTGGCGCCGGCGATGACGCTGGATATCGGCAAACCGCTGTTGGTGAACTGGGTCATGCCGGCGTTTTTATTGGCCCACTGGATACCGAGATTGAGGCCGTCGGCATCCTGCACTTCGGCGATAATCGCCTCCACCAGCACCTGCGGGCGGCGGATATCCAGCTGGGCGATCACTCGCTCCAGATCGTTCATCACGTCCGGCGCGGCGGTGACGATCAGGGCGTTGGTCTGGCCGTGGGCTTTGATAATGATATTTTTATCGATCGCGGCCACCGGTTTGGCGCTTTGCTTATCGTTCTGCAACGAGCTGCTGATCCCGGTCAGGACCTCCACCAGATCGGCGGCTTTGGCGTACTTCAGGTAGATCACTTTGGTGTTGCCCTGCACCGCCTGCTGGCGGTCGAGCTGTTTGATCATGGCGATAATGCGCTGGCGCGAGTTTGGCTCGCCGCTCACCAGCACCGAGTTGGTACGCTCATCGGCCACCACGTTCGCCACCATCGATCCCGGCAGCGCCGATTTGCTGGTGTCTTTATTGAGTTCGGTAACCAGTTTGACCACCTCCGCGGCGGAGGCCCAGGAGAGAGGCACGGTCACCACGCTGCGATCCCCGGCGTTGTCGACGCGTTCGACAATAGTCAGCAGGCGTTTGATGACCGCCGCGCGGCCGGTCATCAGCAGGACGTTGGAGGGTTCATAATGGACCACGCTGCCGGCGCCAGCGTTATCGTTCAGCTGGCGGAGCAGCGGCGCGAGATCGCGGGCGGCGACGTTGGTCAGGGGCACCACCCGGGTGACGACCTCATCGCCTTCGCCCGGCGCGGCCTCGCTGGCGACCGGAACGGCCGAGGTCTTGGCGTCTTTAGCGCGGACCACCTTCAGCACGCCGTTATTCATATTAATCACGGCGAAGCCGTATACATCCAGCACGCTGAGGAAGAATTGATAATATTGCTCTTCATTGAGCATATCGTAACTGCGCACGGTGATAGTGCCGCGTACGCTGGGATCGATAATCACCGTTTTATTCAGGTTTTTGCTGACGGTATTGATAAATTCCTGGATATCGGTGCCTTTAAAACTGGCGGAAAATTCCTCCGCGGCGGCCGGGGAAAATAGCAGCGGGGTTAATATCAGCAGCGCAGGCAGCATTTTTCGCAGGCGTTTCATGGTTGGCAATTATTCATCCCCCAGGGCGAAAGCAATATCGTGTCGTTGGCCTTCCCGCTCAACGGTTAGCGTTATTTCGGTCATGTCGGCCAAATTCTGCAGCGCCTGTTGCGCTTGTTCCTGTTCGCGTAAATCGATGCCATTTAAGGCAATCGCCAAATCATTTGCCTGTAGGCCGGCCTGGCGAAACAGCGAGGGGTCTTTGCCAGGGTTAAGTCGATAGCCCTGCAGTTTATCGCCGCTGAGTACCGGCGAAATCGTTAAATACGTGAGGATATTTTGCGGCTGCTCGCGGAGTCGCTTCATCAGGGGCGGACGGGGCGCGGCGGCGGGCGATGACGACGGCGCGCGGGTATCGTTAAATAATAAAATGGCCTCCTGGCGCCCCTGATAGTTGACGATGATCCGGTCTGGCAGGATGGCAGCGATCTGCGCATCGTACCCCGGGGTGGTATCGCCGACGCTAAGGCTAACCTGCTGATTTCCCTTTTCAATAATCGCGATGGATCGCGCCGGGTTGCTGCTGGCGAGCAGCCCGGCCAGACGTAGCTTCAGGCTGGAAACCGGCACCTGATTGAGGCTGGTGGCCACCGCTGGCGCGGGGGGGTTTTTAGCCGCCAGGCCAAACAGGGTAAATGCGGGCCGCACATTTTTAAATTCCGGATCTGCCGCCGGAGGCATGGTTAACGGTAGGGCGGAAATATCCTCAGGACTCACAGGGAATACCACCCGCCAGGTTAATTTCGCCAGCTGCGGAATGGCGGTTATTAATATGATGAGCGTCACAATTTGGGGTAATAATTTAATTATCCCTTTATTTATATTTGTTAACCCCATCACAGAAACTGGCATTTTAATTCCTTTGCTAATTTATTTTTCTGCACGCTGGCGTAATACCCTACCGAAACAGGTAGGTGATTATTGGCTTTTGAATGAATTATTGCCGGAGAGTGGCGATAAGCGTGGCGAATCATAATCAGTTTGCGGTTTGCGGTCGTCATTCCCTTTATTCATTTACTCCCCCGGCTTCCTACGCCCCCCTCTCATTTGTGGGGGATGATTGCGCCTGGGAAAGCAAAAATATCTAATTAGCGCGCTGTAAAGATATTCATCCTTTCTTACCTTTTATAATTTAATAAGCATATTAGGGACTATCGAATGCTCAGATATACCTGTCATGCCCTATTTATTGGATCGTTAGTATTATTGAGTGGCTGTGATAACAGCTCTTCCTCCTCTTCCTCTGGCTCACCTGGCGACCCAGGTAATCCCGGCACGCCCGACCCACAGGATGTCGTCGTCCGTTTACCGGACGTTGCCGTCCCTGGCGAAGCGGTACAGGCCTCTGCCAACCAGGCTGTCATTCATCTCGTCGATATCGCCGGCATCACCAGCAGCACGCCGGCGGACTATGCCAGCAAAAACCTCTATCTGTGGAATAACGAAACCTGCGATGCGCTGAGCGCGCCGGTGGCGGACTGGAATGATGTCAGCACCACGCCGACCGGCAGCGACAAATATGGCCCTTACTGGGTGATCCCGTTGACCAAAGAGAGCGGATGTATCAACGTTATCGTCCGCGATGGCACCAATAAGCTTATCGACAGCGACCTGCGCGTCTCTTTCAGCGATTTCACCGATCGGACGGTATCGGTCATCGCCGGCAACAGCGCGGTCTATGACTCCCGCGCCGACGCCTTCCGCGCCGCCTTTGGCGTGGCGCTGGCCGATGCGCATTGGGTCGATAAGACCACTCTGCTGTGGCCGGGCGGGGAAAATAAACCCATTGTGCGCCTCTATTACAGCCACAGCAGTAAGGTGGCTGCCGACAGTAACGGCGAATTTACCGATAAATATGTCAAGCTGACCCCCACCACCGTCAGCCAGCAGGTGAGCATGCGCTTCCCGCATCTCGCTAGCTATCCTGCCTTTAAGCTGCCGGATGACGTCAACGTCGATGAATTGCTGCAGGGCGAGACGGTGGCGATATCCGCCGAAAGCGACGGGATCCTGAGCTCCGCCACCCAGGTGCAGACCGCCGGCGTACTGGACGATACCTATGCCGCCGCCGCCGAGGCGCTGAGCTATGGCGCCCAGCTAACCGATAGCGGCGTGACCTTCCGCGTCTGGGCGCCCACGGCGCAGCAGGTCGAGCTGGTGATCTATAGCGCGGACAAGAAAGTGATAGCCAGTCACCCGATGACCCGCGACAGCGCCTCCGGCGCCTGGTCCTGGCAGGGAGGGAGCGACCTGAAAGGCGCGTTCTACCGCTACGCGATGACGGTCTACCACCCGCAGTCGCGTAAAGTCGAGCAGTACGAAGTGACCGATCCCTACGCCCATAGTTTGTCGACCAACTCGGAGTACAGCCAGGTGGTCGATCTGAACGACAGCGCGCTGAAGCCGGAAGGCTGGGACGGGCTGACGATGCCGCACGCGCAGAAAACCAAAGCCGACCTGGCGAAAATGACGATCCACGAATCGCATATTCGCGATCTCTCCGCCTGGGATCAAACCGTTCCTGCGGAGCTCCGCGGCAAGTATCTGGCGCTCACCGCCCAGGAGAGCAATATGGTCCAGCATCTGAAACAGCTGTCGGCCTCGGGCGTGACCCATATTGAGCTGCTGCCGGTCTTCGATCTGGCGACGGTCAATGAGTTCAGCGACAAAGTCGCCGATATTCAGCAGCCGTTCAGTCGCCTGTGCGAGGTCAACAGCGCGGTGAAGAGCAGCGAGTTCGCGGGCTATTGCGACAGCGGTTCGACGGTTGAAGAGGTGCTGACTCAGCTGAAGCAGAACGACAGCAAGGATAACCCGCAGGTGCAGGCGTTGAATACGCTGGTGGCGCAGACCGACTCCTATAACTGGGGCTACGATCCGTTCCACTACACGGTACCGGAAGGATCCTACGCCACCGATCCGGAAGGCACGGCGCGCATTAAAGAGTTCCGCACCATGATTCAGGCGATCAAGCAGGATCTGGGAATGAACGTCATTATGGACGTGGTGTACAACCACACCAACGCCGCCGGCCCGACCGACCGCACTTCGGTACTGGATAAGATCGTCCCCTGGTACTATCAGCGTCTGAACGAAACTACCGGCAGCGTGGAATCGGCTACCTGTTGCTCCGACTCGGCGCCAGAGCACCGGATGTTCGCCAAGCTTATCGCCGATTCACTGGCGGTATGGACCACCGATTATAAGATCGATGGCTTCCGCTTCGACCTGATGGGCTACCACCCGAAAGCGCAGATCCTCTCGGCCTGGGAACGCATTAAAGCGCTGAACCCGGATATCTACTTCTTTGGCGAAGGCTGGGATTCCAACCAGAGCGATCGCTTTGAAATTGCCTCGCAAATCAATCTCAAAGGCACCGGGATCGGCACGTTCTCCGATCGTCTGCGCGACGCCGTGCGCGGCGGCGGGCCGTTCGACTCCGGTGATGCATTGCGCCAGAACCAGGGCGTGGGCAGCGGGGCCGGCGTCCTGCCGAATGAGCTGACCACCCTGACCGACGATCAGGCACGTCACCTCGCCGATCTGACCCGTCTCGGCATGGCCGGTAACCTTGCGGACTTCGTGCTGATCGACAAAGACGGCGCGGTGAAGAGAGGCAGCGAGATTGACTATAACGGTGCGCCAGGCGGCTACGCGGCTGATCCGACGGAAGTCGTGAACTATGTGTCAAAACACGATAACCAGACGCTGTGGGACATGATCAGCTATAAAGCCGCTCAGGAGGCAGATCTCGATACCCGCGTCCGGATGCAGGCGGTGTCGCTGGCGACGGTGATGCTCGGCCAGGGGATCGCCTTTGACCAGCAGGGCTCAGAGCTGCTGCGCTCTAAATCCTTTACCCGCGACTCGTATGATTCCGGCGACTGGTTTAACCGCGTGGACTACTCCCTGCAGGACAACAACTACAACGTCGGTATGCCGCTCAGCAGCGATGATGGCAGCAACTATGACATCATCGCCCGCGTGAAGGACTGGGTGGCCACCCCGGGCGAAGCCGAGCTCAAGCAGATGACCGCGTTTTATCAGGAGCTGACCGCGCTGCGTAAATCGTCGCCGCTGTTTACCCTCGGCGACGGCGCGACGGTGATGCAGCGCGTGGACTTCCGCAATACCGGCGCCGATCAGCAGACTGGTCTGCTGGTGATGACCATCGATGACGGGATCCAGGCTGGCGCCAGCCTGGATAGCCGCGTCGACGGCATCGTGGTGGCGATCAACGCTGCCCCGGAAAGCCGGACGCTGCAGGATTTCGCCGGCACATCGCTCCAGCTGAGCGCTATTCAGCAGGCGGCGGGCGACCGGTCGCTGGCCAGCGGCGTGCAGGTTGCCGCTGACGGCTCGGTCACGCTGCCGGCCTGGTCGGTTGCCGTCCTCGAATTGCCGCAGGGCGAATCGCAGGGCGCCGGCCTGCCGGTGAGCAGTAAATAAGGTGACGTGGGGCGCCCGTAAGGGCGCCTTCTCGTTATCGTGAGGGAACAGGAGACCGTTGTGATTGTTCGTGATGACAGTGAAAGAGGGATCCCCCCGCTGGTGGCGCATCAGCCGCCCACCACACTGGCGGACGCGCCGGTGGTCCGCGGCCGGATGGTGCAGATCCCTGGCTGGATTATCCCGCTGTACGCCGGATTATTTATCGCGCTCGGCTGGTTTGGCGGCGAGCAGTGGCGTCACCCGGCACCGCCGCAAACGCTGCCCTTGCCGGTGGCGCATGCGGCGCTTCTGCCGTTAACCGCTGCCGGAGAGGCCGCGCCAAAGACGCCGCCGCCGGCGGCAAAAGCCAGCGCGCCCGCCGCGCCGGTGGTGGACAGCGATACGCTGCCGCCTCTGCGCTACAGCGCCCATGTCTACGCCTCGTTAGCGGAAAAGCGCAGCATTGTGTTAAACGGCAAAGCGTGGACCGAGGGCGATTCCCCGCTGCCCAATCTGGTGGTGGAGCAGATCCAGCAGGATGTGACGATCTTTAGCTTCAATGGCACGACCTTTACCCTCGCGGCGCTGGAGGACTGGCCCGGCGGGAAAATTGACGAGGAGCCGAAAGGCGAATAAGGAGCAAGCGCAATTCAATGCGCGTTGAAGATATTTTGCTTAGTCGCCGCGTAGGCTGGCAATAAAGGGAGCAAGCTGGCGATTAAATTGACTGCACTGTGTGGCTTCCGGGGTGCTGTCCTGTAAAAGCTGTTGGTAAAGCCGGTCGCTATTTTGACTTAACGTTGCCGGGTCAATATTTTCCCATCCGCGCGCTTTGCCGACATTCACCACCGCCCGATAAATAGTTTCATCGGCGGGCAGATCGCTACGATTACATTTATTCTTGAGATAGCGCGTTCCTGCCGCCACGGACGAGAGCTGCTCGAGCTGTGCCTGGCTACTGATGGCCGGACTGAGCGTTGAGGCGGGTTTCTGTTGGCAGCCAGAGAGTAAGGCCACCACGCAAAGCGGGAATATAAGTGGAATGCGCATAGTAGAGTAATCAAAATAATGAATCACTGGCCGCTAGTTTAACAAATATTTCCCTGGTGTCATCATAAAATATTATTCTACATAAATGTTAACAGCCTCTCATTTTTATTGGCAGAAACTCGATTCATCCCCTTTACTTCTCTCAATAATAAATGCTGTCGTCCAGGAAATATATTTTCAGTCTGAGGCGATGCCGCCGCATTTGGCATCAGGGCGAGCGTCATTTTTTATGTTATTAAAAAACATACTCTTTCCCATCTTGTTACGTAAGCACGAGGTAAAATGCTGGTTAAGAATGTCGCATTTTAGTGCTATCCTGTATGCCCTGAACATTACGTGCTATGTTCTGACTTATTCTGCCAGTGATGCGTTTAACACATTGATTTTATGGTGAATTTCTATTGTTAGTATCATGTGAAGCGAAGCAAAGCAACCTTTTGAAAGGTGGGCGGCGCGTTCTGCCCGCCAGCAGGTTGTCGTCCTGAGGATGAGCAGCCTGAACGTTAATTTGAGAGATTTCTTCTTCCTCTGAACGGAGGAAGTATTGAGAATCAGGCCTTTGCGCCTGAACGTTGCGGAGAAAAAGCATGGCGGGAGATGACCGCGAGCCTATCGGACGTAAGGGAAGACCCTCACGTCCGACAAAACAGAAAGTCACCCGTCGCCGGGTCCGGGAAGAGGACTACGACGACGAGTATGATGACGATGATTATGAGGATGAGAAACCGGTGCCGAGAAAAGCCAAAGGCAAAGGTGGCAAGCCTCGTCGTAAGCGCAGCTGGCTGTGGCTGCTGGTCAAGCTGGGGATTGTCTTCGCGGTGCTGATTGCCGCCTATGGCGTCTACCTCGACCAGAAAATCCGCAGCCGCATCGACGGTAAAGTTTGGGAGCTGCCGGCTGCGGTCTATGGACGGATGGTGAACCTTGAGCCGGACATGCAGATCAGCAAAAACGAGATGGTGCGTCTGCTGAACGCCACCCAGTATCGTCAGGTTAGCGCGATGACGCGTCCCGGCGAATATACGGTGCAGGCCAACAGCATCGAGATGATCCGCCGTCCGTTCGATTTCCCGGACAGTAAAGAAGGGCAGGTGCGCGCGCGTCTGACCTTCGACGGCGACCATCTGGAAACCATCGAGAATATGGATAACAACCGCCAGTTCGGTTTCTTCCGCCTCGATCCGCGGCTTATTACCATGCTGCAGTCGCCGAACGGCGAGCAGCGTCTGTTCGTGAAGCGCAGCGGCTTCCCTGACCTGCTGGTGGATACACTGCTGGCGACCGAAGACCGCCACTTCTACGAGCACGATGGCATCAGCCTCTATTCCATCGGCCGTGCGGTGCTGGCGAACCTGACGGCAGGCCGGACGGTGCAAGGGGCAAGTACCCTGACCCAGCAGTTGGTGAAAAACCTGTTCCTCTCCAGCGAGCGCTCCTACTGGCGTAAAGCCAACGAAGCGTACATGGCGCTGATCGTCGACGCCCGCTACAGCAAGGATCGCATCCTTGAGCTGTACATGAACGAGGTGTACCTCGGTCAGAGCGGCGATAACGAAATTCGCGGCTTCCCGCTGGCCAGCCTGTACTACTTTGGCCGTCCGGTGGAAGAGCTGAGCCTCGACCAGCAGGCGCTGCTGGTGGGGATGGTGAAAGGGGCCTCGGTGTATAACCCGTGGCGCAACCCGAAGCTGGCCCTTGAGCGACGCAATCTGGTGCTGCGTCTGCTGCAGCAGCAGCAGGTCATCGACCAGGAGCTGTACGACATGCTGAGCGCGCGTCCGCTGGGCGTGCAGCCGCGCGGCGGGGTGATTTCACCACAGCCGGCGTTCATGCAGATGGTGCGTCAGGAGCTGCAGGCGAAGCTGGGCGATAAAGTAAAAGATCTCTCTGGCGTGAAGATCTTCACTACCTTCGACTCGGTGGCGCAGGATGCCGCGGAAAAAGCGGCTACTGAAGGGATCCCGGTACTGAAGAAACAGCGCAAGCTGGCAGATCTGGAAACCGCCATGGTGGTGGTGGACCGCTTTACCGGTGAAGTGCGGGCGATGGTCGGCGGCGCGGAGCCGCAGTTCGCCGGCTACAACCGCGCGATGCAGGCCCGCCGGTCGATTGGTTCTCTGGCCAAGCCGGCGACCTATCTGACCGCGCTGAGCCAGCCGAATCAGTATCGCCTGAATACGTGGATCGCCGATGCGCCAGTGACCATTCGCCTGTCCAATGGCCAGACCTGGTCGCCGCAGAACGACGATCGTCGCTTCAGCGGTCAGGTGATGCTGGTAGATGCCCTGACTCGTTCGATGAACGTGCCGACGGTTAACCTCGGGATGGCGCTGGGCTTGCCGGCGGTGGTCGATACCTGGACCAAACTGGGAGCGCCGAAGAATCAGCTCAACGCCGTGCCGGCGATGCTGCTTGGCGCGCTGAACCTGACGCCGATTGAAGTGGCCCAGGCCTTCCAGACTATCGCCAGCGGCGGCAACCGTGCACCACTTTCCGCCCTGCGGTCAGTGATTGCGGAAGATGGCACGGTGCTGTATCAGAGCTACCCGCAGGCGGAGCGCGCGGTGCCTGCCCAGGCGGCCTACATGACGCTGTGGACCATGCAGCAGGTAGTGCAGCGCGGGACGGGGCGTCAGCTGGGGGCGAAGTATCCGGGCCTCCATCTGGCGGGGAAAACCGGGACCACCAACAATAACGTCGATACCTGGTTTGCCGGGATCGACGGTAGCCAGGTGACCATCACCTGGGTGGGTCGCGACAATAACCAGCCAACCAAACTGTACGGCGCCAGCGGTGCGATGTCGATTTATCAGCGTTATCTGGCGAACCAGACGCCAACGCCGCTGGTGCTGACGCCGCCGGAAGATGTGGTCGACATGGGCGTGGACAGCAACGGCAACTTCGTCTGCAGCGGCGGGATGCGTTCGCTGCCGGTGTGGACGACGCAGCCGGATGCGCTGTGCCGCCAGGGCGAGATGATGCAGCAGCAGCAGTTGCAGCAGCAGGAAGCGAACAACCCGTTCAATCAGTCCGGGCAGCAGCAGCCTCAGCAGCAACAACAACCGCAGCAACAGCCGCCGAAGCAGCAGGAGAAGAGCGACGGCGTCGCGGGCTGGATCAAGGATATGTTCGGCAGTAACTGATTTAAGCCCTAAGACCAGACCCCTTAAGACGAAAGTATTAAGGGGTTTTTTTATGCCTGTAAAAAAGTTAACGGCTCTTTAACTCCATAATAACTATCTGGTTATTAATTCAGCCTTCAACCCGCAGCGACAGGCATATCGCTTGCCTTGCCTTCGACGTTTCGCCTATTATATCGCCCGTCATAATAATAATTCTCGTTTACGTTATCATTCACTTTCATCAGAGATATACCCATGGCGCGTCCAAAAACTGCTCAGCCAAATCACTCGCTGCGTAAAGTCGCAGCTGTAGTAGCCACGGCGGTTAGCGGCATGTCTGTCTACGCACAGGCAGCAGAACAACCGAAGCAAGAAGAAACCATCACCGTCGTTGCCGCTCCGGCCGCCCAGGAAAGCGCCTGGGGACCGGCGCCGACCATCGCGGCGAAACGCTCCGCTACGGCGACGAAAACCGATACCCCGATTGAAAAAACGCCGCAGTCTGTGTCGGTGGTGACGCGCCAGGAGATGGAGATGCGCCAGCCGACGACGGTAAAAGAGGCGCTCTCCTATACGCCAAGCGTCTTCTCCACCCGCGGCAGTTCGACCACCTATGACGTGGTCACCATTCGCGGCTTCACCACCTCGACGACCGTCAACACCAACCAGTATCTGGACGGCATGAAGCTGCAGGGGAATAACTACTCTGAAGTCTCCATGGATCCTTACTTCCTGGAGCGCGTGGAAGTGATGCGCGGGCCAACTTCGGTGCTGTACGGCAACAGCAACCCGGGCGGTATCGTCAGCATGGTCAGCAAACGCCCGACCACCGAGCCGCTGAAAGAAGTGCAGTTTAAGATGGGCACCGACAATCTGTGGCAGACCGGGTTTGACTTCAGCGACGCCATTGATGATGCCGGCGTCTGGTCTTACCGCCTGACCGGCCTGGGCCGCAGCCAGGATGCCCAGCAGCAGATGGCGAAATCGACCCGCTACGCGGTGGCGCCCTCCTTTAGCTGGCGTCCGGACGATAAAACCGACTTCACATTCCTGAGCAACTTCCAGAATGACCCGGATGCGGGCTACTACGGCTGGCTGCCGCGTGAAGGCACCGTGGTGCCGTATTACGACGCCAACGGTAAGGCGCACAAGCTGCCAACCGATTTCAATGAAGGCGAGGCGGATAATAAAATCTCCCGCCGCCAGAAGATGGTGGGCTACAGCTTCTCCCATCAGTTCGATGACACCTTTACCGTGCGGCAGAACCTGCGCTATGCCGAGGTCGATACCCTGTATCGCTCGGTGTACGGCAATGGCTATGTCGCGCCGGGCTACATGAATCGCGCCTATGTGCGCTCCGACGAGCACCTGAACACCTTTACCGTCGATACCCAGCTGCAGTCTGATTTCGCCACCGGCGCGGTCAGCCATACGCTGCTGACCGGCGTGGACTACTCGCGGATGCGTAATGATGTGGATGCCGACTACGGGACGGCGGATCCTATCAGCATGAATAATCCGCAGTACGGCAACCCGAATATTCAGGTTACCTTCCCGTACGCGGTGCTCAACCGGATGGAACAGACCGGCCTGTACGCGCAGGATCAGATGGAGTTGGATAAGTGGGTCATGACCCTGGGCGGTCGTTACGACTACGCCACCACCTCAACGTTAACCCGCGCCACCAACAGCCTGGCGGAGAACCACGACCAGCAGTTCAGCTGGCGCGGCGGCATCAACTACCTGTTCGATAACGGTATCTCTCCGTACTTCAGCTACAGCGAATCGTTTGAACCGGTATCGGGCTCCAGCAGCAGCGGCAAGCCGTTCGATCCGTCGCGCGGTAAGCAGTATGAAGCCGGCGTGAAATATGTGCCGAAAGATATGCCGGTGGTGGTCACCGCGGCGGTCTATCAGCTGACCAAAGACAAGAACCTGACGGCGGATCCGGCTAACCAGGCGTTCAGCATCCAGACCGGCGAGATCCGCTCCCGCGGCCTTGAGCTGGAGGCGAAAGCGGCAGTTAACGCCAATATCAACCTGACCGCAGCCTACAGCTATACCGATGCGGAATACACTCACGATACGGTGTTCAACGGCAAACGTCCGGCGGAAGTGCCGCGTAATATGGCCTCCCTGTGGGCGGATTATACCTTCCACGAAACCGCGCTCAGCGGTCTGACGATTGGGGCCGGGGCGCGCTATATCGGTTCAACGGTCAGCTACTACAAAAATGACACCAGCACCGGTAAGAAAAATGATTCCTTTAGTGTGGCCGGTTATGCGCTGATGGATGCGACGGTGAAATACGATCTGGCGCGCTTTGGCCTGCCGGGATCGTCGGTCGGCGTCAACGTCAACAACCTGTTCGACCGCGAATATGTCTCCAGTTGCTACAGCGAATACGCTTGCTACTGGGGGGCCGGACGTCAGGTCGTCGCCACCGCCACCTTCCGTTTCTAACCACCTACGGGCGCGGTTCGCCGCGCCCTTTATCAGGTTATCGCTATGCAGGAACAGACTCCGCACGCAGAAACCACCTTCGCGTTGGATCGCGTCACTTTCCGTGTGCCTGGCCGCACGTTGCTCCATCCGCTCTCGCTCACCTTCCCGGCTGGAAAAGTCACAGGCCTGATCGGTCATAATGGCTCCGGCAAGTCGACGTTACTGAAAATGCTTGGCCGTCATCAGCCGCCTTCCGCAGGCGATGTGCTGCTGGACGGGCAGCCGCTGGAGAGCTGGGGCAGCAAAGCCTTTGCCCGCAAAGTGGCCTATCTGCCGCAGCAGCTGCCGCCGGCCGAAGGTATGACGGTGCGTGAGCTGGTGGCCATCGGCCGCTACCCGTGGCACGGCGCGCTGGGTCGCTTTGGCGCGGCGGACCGCGAGAAAGTGGAAGAGGCGATTGCGCTGGTGGGGCTGAAGCCGCTCGCCCATCGCCTGGTGGACAGCCTCTCCGGCGGCGAACGCCAGCGGGCGTGGATCGCCATGCTGGTGGCGCAGGATAGCCGCTGTCTGCTGCTCGATGAACCCACCTCGGCGCTGGATATCGCCCATCAGGTTGATGTCCTCGCGCTGGTGCATCGCCTCAGCCAGCAGCGCGGCCTGACGGTGATCGCCGTCCTGCACGACATTAATATGGCGGCCCGCTACTGCGACTATCTGGTGGCCCTGCGCGGCGGAGAAATGATCGCCCAGGGGACGCCGGCGGAACTGATGCGCAGCGACACCCTGGAACAAATCTACGGCATCCCGATGGGGATCCTGCCGCACCCGGCCGGCGCGGCGCCGGTAAGCTTTGTCTATTGATGATGACCCCGACTCAGATAACCCGACGCCGCCTGCTGACCGCGATGGCGCTCTCGCCGCTGCTGTGGCAGATGCGCGGCGCGCAGGCGGCGAACGTTGACCCGCAGCGCGTGGTCGCCCTGGAGTGGCTGCCGGCGGAGCTGCTGCTGGCGCTGGGCGTCACGCCTTACGGCGTGGCCGATATCCCCAACTATCGCCTGTGGGTGAACGAACCCGCGCTGCCCGACTCGGTGATCGATGTCGGTTTGCGTACCGAACCCAATCTTGAACTGCTGACGCAGATGAAACCGTCATTTATCGTCTGGTCGGCAGGCTACGGCCCGTCGCCGGAGAAGCTGGCGCGTATCGCCCCCGGCCGCGGATTTACCTTCAGCGATGGCAAACGTCCGCTGGCGATGGCTCAGCGCTCGCTGCTGGAGATGGCTGACCTGCTGGGCAAACCACAACAGGCTCAGCGCCACCTGGCGGAGTTTGAGGCGCTGATGGCGAGCCTGAAGCCGCGTTTTGCCGGGCGCGGCGACCGTCCGCTGTTGATGATCTCCCTGCTCGATCCGCGCCATGTACTGGTTTTTGGCGAAAACTGCCTGTTCCAGGAAGTGCTCGATCGCTTTGGCATCAAAAACGCCTGGCGCGGCGAAGCGGCGTTCTGGGGCAGCGTCAGCGTTGGCATCAACCGGCTGGCGGAATTTAACGAGGCCGATGTGATCTGTTTCGATCATGGTAACGAGCGGGAGATGACCCAACTGCTGGCGACCCCGCTGTGGCAGGCGATGCCGTTCGTGCGCGCGGGGCGCTTCCAGCGCGTTCCGGCGGTGTGGTTCTATGGCGCGACGCTGTCGGCGATGCATTTTGCCCGCGTGCTGGCCGAGGCCCAGGGGAATCCGGCATGAATAGGCGTATTTCACCGTTAGCCATTATCCTGCTGGCCGGGCTGTTGGTTGCCGCCTTCGCGTTGAGCATCGTCAATCTCAACGTCGCCTTGCCCTATGCGCAATGGCGGCAGGCGCTGTGGCAGCCGGATAGCGATCGGATTGCCCAGATGCTGTTTCATTACAGCCTGCTGCCGCGGGTGACCATTTCACTGCTGGTGGGGGCCGGGCTGGGACTGGTCGGCGTACTGTTCCAGCAGGTGCTGCGCAATCCGCTGGCGGAGCCAACCACCCTTGGCGTCGCCACCGGCGCGCAACTGGGGATCACAGTCACTACGCTGTGGGCCATCCCCGGCATGCTGGCGTCGCAGTTTGCCGCGCTGGCCGGAGCCTGTCTGGTGGGAGCGCTGGTGTTTGGCGTCTCCTGGGGCAAGCGCCTGTCGCCGGTAACGCTGATCCTGGCGGGCCTGGTGGTCAGCCTCTACTGCGGGGCGCTTAACCAGCTGATGGTGATTTTCCATCACGACCAGCTGCAGAGCATGTTCCTGTGGAGCACCGGGACGCTGACGCAAACCGACTGGAGCGTGGCGCAGCGCCTGTGGCCGCTGCTGCTGGGCGGCGCAGTACTTACGCTGCTGCTGCTGCGTCCGCTGACCCTGATGGGGCTTGATGACGGAGTGGCGCGCAACCTTGGGCTGGCGTTGTCTCTGGCGCGCCTCGGCGCCCTGACGCTGGCGATCGTGATGAGCGCGCTGCTGGTCAACGCGGTCGGGATTATCGGCTTTATCGGCCTGTTCGCGCCGCTGCTGGCGAAAATGCTCGGCGCCCGTCGACTGCTGGCCCGGCTGCTGCTGGCGGCGCTGATCGGCGCGCTGCTCCTGTGGCTTTCAGATCAGGTGATCCTCTGGCTGAGCAGGGTATGGCGGGAAGTCTCCACCGGCTCGGTCACCGCCCTGATTGGCGCGCCGCTGCTGCTGTGGCTGCTGCCGCGGCTTCGCAGCATCAGCGCCCCGGTGATGAACGGCGGCGATAACGTGCAGCCTGAGCGCTATCACGTGCAAGGGTTTGTTCTCGGGGGCGTCGCGTTGCTGCTGCTGGCGGTGAGCGTGGCGCTGGCCTTTGGTCGCGATGCCCACGGTTGGCTGTGGGCTCACGGCGATCTGCTGGAGCAACTGCTGCCCTGGCGCTGGCCGCGAGTGCTGTCGGCGCTGTTCGCCGGGGTGATGCTGGCGGTCGCCGGCTGTATTATCCAGCGCCTGACCGGCAATCCGATGGCCAGTCCGGAAGTGCTGGGCATCAGCTCCGGCGCCGCCTTTGGCGTGGTGCTGATGCTGTTCTTCGTCCCTGGCGACGCCTTTGGCTGGCTGCTGCCGGCCGGGAGCCTTGGCGCGGCCGGCACCTTGCTGATCATTATGCTGGCCGCCGGGCGCGGCGGCTTTTCGCCGCATCGGATGCTGCTGGCGGGGATGGCGCTCAGTACCGCCTTCACCATGCTGCTGATGATGCTGCAGGCCAGCGGCGATCCGCGCATGGCGCAGATCCTGACGTGGATCTCAGGGTCGACCTACAGCGCGACGCCGGAGAGGGTGGTCCGCAGCGGCGCGGTGATGCTGCTCCTGCTGGCGCTGGCGCCGCTCTGTCGCCGCTGGCTGACCATCCTGCCGCTGGGCGGGGAGGCGGCGCGAGCGGTGGGCATGGCGCTGACCTCATCGCGGATTGTTCTGCTGCTGCTGGCGGCCTGCCTGACGGCGGCGGCGACGCTGACCATCGGCCCGCTGAGCTTCGTCGGGCTGATGGCGCCGCATATCGCACGGATGATGGGCTTCCGGCGCACGCTGCCGCATATGGTGATCTCCGGGCTGACTGGCGGGCTGCTGCTGGTCTTCGCCGACTGGTGCGGACGAATGATCATGTTTCCCTACCAGATCCCGGCGGGGCTGTTATCAACCTTTATCGGCGCGCCGTACTTTATCTATTTGCTGAGAAAGCAGAGCCGCTAACGCGTGGCGTTAGCGCGAAAGATCCCGGATAGCGGCGCGTTGCGCTTTATCCGGGCTACCGCACGGTGCCGTTTTTTTGTCGGGTAGCGGCTAACGCCTTACCCGACCTACGGTCCGTGCCATTGCGGGTTTGGCATGCCGGGTAAGCGGAGCGCCACCCGGCATGCAGGGAGCTTACAGTTTGGCAAACACCCGACGCGCGGCGTCGATGGTATTGTCGATATCTTCTTCGCTGTGGGCCACGGACATAAAGCCAGCCTCAAATGCTGACGGCGCCAGGTACACGCCTTCCTCCAGCATCAGATGGAAGAAGCGCTTGAAGCGTTCGACATCGCACTTCACCACATCCTGATAGCAGGTGACAGTTTCGGCATCGGTAAAGAAGATGCCGAACATGCCGCCGACGTTATTGACCACCAGCGGGATCCCGGCGTCACGCGCCGCATCAAGCAGACCTTGCGCCAGCTGGTTGGTCAGCTCGGTGAGGGTTTCATGTACGCCCGGCTGCGCCACTTCGCTTAAGCAGGCGAAGCCGGCGGCCATGGCGATCGGGTTACCGGAGAGGGTACCGGCCTGATAAACCGGGCCGGTGGGCGCCAGAGCGTCCATCACCTCGCGACGGCCGCCGAAAGCGCCTACCGGCATCCCGCCGCCGATGATTTTCCCGAGACAGGTCAGATCCGGCTCCACGCCGTAATAAGCCTGCGCGCCCGCCAGCGCCACGCGGAAGCCGGTCATCACTTCGTCGATGATCAGCAGGGCGCCAAATTCGTCGCACAGCGCGCGCAGGCCCGGCAGGAACTCCGGCTGCGGCGGAATGCAGTTCATATTACCGGCGACCGGCTCGACGATGATGCAGGCGATATCCTGTGGATATTGCTCGAACGCCGCGCGCACCGAGGCGAGGTCGTTATAGGTGCAGGTCAGGGTGTGTTTGGCGAAATCAGCCGGCACGCCCGGCGAGTTCGGCTGGCCGAGGGTCAGCGCGCCGGAACCGGCTTTCACCAGCAGGCAGTCGGCATGGCCGTGGTAGCAGCCTTCGAACTTGATGATCTTGTCGCGGCCGGTGAAGCCGCGCGCCAGGCGAATCGCGCTCATGGTGGCTTCGGTACCGGAGTTCACCATCCGCACCATATCCATGGTCGGTACCAGCTCGGTCACCAGCGCCGCCATTTTCACTTCCATTTCGGTCGGCGCGCCAAAGCTCAGGCCGCGTGACGCCGCCTCGATCACCGCGTTGCGGATCGCCGGATGGTTGTGGCCCAGCACCATCGGACCCCACGAGCCGACATAATCGATATAGGCCTTTCCATCCACGTCATAGAGGTAAGCGCCATCCGCGCGTTCGATAAACAGCGGGGTGCCGCCGACGCCGGTAAAGGCGCGCACCGGCGAGTTAACGCCGCCGGGGATCAGTTCGCGCGCAGCATGGTACAGATTTTCAGATTTGCTCATGGCCAGGGTCCTGGTTCGTGAAAAATGTTTTATCGGCTATTCTAAGTTATTCCAGGATGGTTATGAAAGTTTTGCCCAATTGAAACAATGTGCCGCAAGGGCATTTTTTTGACGACGCAGCGCGCCGGGGCGGCTAAAATGCCTCTCTCTTCATTTGTATTACCAATAATTGATAACGGCATGAAAGCAGAAACTCCCTCTTTTGAAGCACATCAGTTCGTGCGGGTGCGTCGCGGCGATGCGGTGCGCCGCTTAATTCAGCGCGATAAAACGCCGCTGGCGGTGCTGTTTATGGCGGCGGTGGTCGGCACGCTGGCCGGGCTGGTGGGCGTGGCGTTTGAAAAGAGCGTGAACTGGGTGCAGAACCAGCGGATCGGCGCGCTGGCGCAGGTAGCGGACCACTGGTATCTGGTCTGGCCGCTGGCGTTTATCTTGTCGGCGCTGCTGGCGATGGTCGGCTATTTCCTCGTGCGCCGCTTTGCGCCGGAGGCTGGCGGATCGGGGATCCCTGAGATCGAAGGGGCGCTGGAGGAGCTGCGGCCGGTGCGCTGGTGGCGCGTGCTGCCGGTTAAATTCATCGGCGGCATGGGGACCCTGGGCGCCGGAATGGTGCTGGGACGCGAAGGGCCGATGGTGCAGCTTGGCGGCAACATTGGGCGCATGGTGTTGGATATTTTCCGCATGCGCAGTCCGGAAGCGCGGCACACGCTGCTGGCGACCGGCGCAGCATCGGGTCTCTCAGCGGCTTTTAACGCGCCGCTGGCTGGTATCCTGTTTATCATCGAAGAGATGCGCCCGCAGTTCCGCTACAACCTGATCTCCATTAAAGCGGTATTTACCGGCGTGATCATGTCGAGCATTGTGTTTCGCATTTTTAACGGCGAGGCGGCAATTATAGAGGTGGGCAAGCTGAGCAATGCCCCGGTGAATACGCTGTGGCTGTACCTGGTGCTGGGGATGCTGTTTGGCTGCTTCGGCCCGCTGTTTAATTTTCTGGTGCTGCGCACCCAGGATCTGTTCCAGCGCATTCACGGCGGCAACATCAAAAAATGGGTGTTAATGGGCGGGATCATCGGCGGGCTTTGCGGTCTGCTGGGGCTGATGCAGCCCTCCGCGGTGGGCGGTGGCTTTAACCTGATCCCCATCGCCGCCGCCGGTAACTTCTCCGTCGGTTTGCTGCTGTTTATCTTTATTGCCCGCGTGGTGACCACGCTGATCTGCTTCTCCTCCGGCGCGCCGGGGGGCATCTTCGCCCCGATGCTGGCGCTCGGCACGCTGCTGGGCACGGCGTTCGGCATGGCGGCTATCCCGCTGTTTCCGTCCTACCATCTCGATGCCGGCACCTTCGCTATCGCCGGCATGGGCGCGCTGCTCGCCGCCTCGGTGCGCGCGCCGCTGACCGGGATTGTGCTGGTGCTGGAGATGACCGATAACTATCAGCTCATTTTGCCAATGATTATTACCTGCCTTGGCGCAACACTACTGGCGCAATTCCTCGGCGGTAAGCCTTTGTATTCGACCATTCTGCAACGTACTCTGGCGAAGCAGGAGGCCGAGCAGGCGGCAAAAGCGCAGCAGGCGCCCCGGGAGAATACTTGAACGATTTACCAGGGTATTAGATAATGGCTCAAAAGGCCCGGTTATTCTTTAACCGGCCGGAAGTATCAATGGGAGCAAAAAATGAGTGATGACGTAGCGTTGCCGCTGGAGTTTACCGAAGCCGCAGCCAATAAAGTAAAACACCTGATTGCGGATGAAGATAATCCGAACCTGAAACTGCGCGTGTATATTACCGGCGGCGGTTGCAGCGGTTTCCAGTATGGCTTCACCTTCGACGATCAGGTTAACGAAGGGGATATGACCATTGAGAAACAGGGTGTCGGCCTGGTGGTTGACCCGATGAGCCTGCAGTATCTGGTCGGCGGCTCTGTCGACTATACCGAAGGGCTGGAAGGTTCGCGCTTTATCGTGACCAACCCGAACGCGAAAAGCACCTGCGGCTGTGGATCCTCGTTCAGCGTGTAAAGCGAGTGCGACCGGGCGTCTTCCCCTTCTGCGAGAGGGTGCCAACGTTAAAAACGGTAACCTCAGGTTACCGTTTTGCTTTTATGACCGTCCGTTATCGTCCAGCGCAAACGTCGGCAGCTTCAGGTGCCAGCGGATCGCCGCCAGACGAATCACCAGGGTCACCACCATCCCCATCATCGCCGAATTCTCCAGCGGGAGATGAAAGGTGTCGTGCGCGGTGGCGTGGACAATGCCGCCCACAATACAGGCGGTGGCGTAGATCTCGGTGCGCAGAATCATAGGAATTTCGCGCGCCAACACGTCGCGGATTATCCCGCCGCCAACGCCGGTCACCACGCCCATGCACACCGCGACCAGCGGGCCGCTGCCGGCGAGAAACGCTTTATTCACCCCGATGCCGACAAACACCGCCAGACCGACGGCATCAAGAACGGGCAGGATCCATTTCGGCAGCCGGCGCGGCTGGCGGACCAGCAGGATGGTCAGCATGCTGGTGACCATCGCCACCACCAGATCGGTGGGATCTTTGACCCAGAATACCGGGCCATTCGCCAGCGCCATATCGCGGATGGTACCGCCGCCCACGGCCGTCACCACGCCTAACACCAGCACGCCGAATGGGTCCATACGCAATTTCCCCGCCAGCAGAACGCCGGAGATCGCGAAGACAGCTGTGCCAATAATATCCAGCCAATAGACAAGCATCGTTGATTCCCACTGAACATCCGGTATGCCGGATGGTTATTTTACCTGGTCGAGCGCCGCACAAAGTTGTTTGGCGGCGAGGATAATACGTGGGCTTGCGCGTTCAAACCAGTCGCTGTGTAACGCAATCAACGAAATGGTGAGCTGATGTTGCCAAAAGCGCTGCGCTTCGGCGATGCGGCTGGCGTCGCCGGTCACCACAATCGCCTGCGGCTGACGGGCCAGCACCTGTTCGCGGCTCACCTGCGGCCAGGGAACGCGGCTGGCGGCAAAGATATTCTCGCCGCCGCACAGCCTCAGCACTTGATCCTGAATTGAGCCGGGGCCGCTGGTGAATAGCGGTGCGGAACCGAACTGCAGGAAGACGCGTTTCTTCGGCGCGCTGGCATAGCGCGCTTTCAGCGCATCGTATTCCTGCTGCATCGCCTGCGCCGCCTGCTGTGCTTTTTCCGGCTGTGGACTCCACTGCGCCAGCTGACGCAGGGTGGCGATGATCTCTTCGATGGTCGAAGTCTGCACCCAGAGGACGTGGATCCCCAGCGACTGCAGCTGGTTAACCTGACGTTCGGCATTGCCCCCGCGCCAGGCCAGCACCAGGTCTGGCTTGAGCGCTACGATGCGCTCCAGGTTCATTCCCTGCCAGCTGGCAACCTGCTCAATCGTTTTGGCCTGCGGCGGATAATCGGAATAGCTGCTGACGCCGACCGGCGTGATCCCGGCGGCAAAGGCCAGTTCGGTATTGGCGGGGGAGAGGGTGATCACCCGCGGCGCGGCCAGCAGCCACGCCGGGGCGAGTAACAGCAGCGCGGCAAGCGCGAAGGAGAGCGACTTAGCCACGTGCCAGGTTCTGTACCAGATTCTCCACCATCAGGGTGGACTGTCTGGCGGCGACCGCAAGGAACTCCTCAAAGCTGAGGTGAGACTGCTGGTCGGCCACATCGGAGATGGCGCGAACCACCACGAAAGGAACCTTAAAGTTATGGCAGACGTGAGCGATGGCGGTCGCTTCCATTTCCACAGCGATCGCCTGCGGGAAATTATGGCGGATCTTCGCCAGACCGACAGAGCCGTTAATGAAGGCATCACCGCTGACGATCAGGCCGCGAACGGCATTGAGATCTAACGCGTTAATGCAGCTCTCCGCCGCGGCCACCAGTTTTTCGTCCGCTTTAAAGCCGGCCGGACAGCCAGGCAACTGGCCGTACTCATAGCCGAAGGCGGTGACGTCGGCGTCGTGGTAGCGCGCTTCATCGGAGACGACGATATCGCCGACCTTCAGCGTCGGCGCCAGGCCGCCGGCAGAGCCGGTATTAATGATCACGTCAGGCTGGCAGCGCTCCAGCAGCAGGGTCGCGCCCATCGCCGCGGCCACTTTCCCGATACCAGACTTCAGCAGCGCGACGTCAACGCCGTGAAGTTGGCCGGTATAGATTTCGCTCCCGCCAATAGTGATAGTCTGGCGGTTTTCGATTTTGTCGCGCAGAAGGGTAACTTCCTCTTCCATAGCGCCAATAATGCCAATTTTCATAGATTTACTCGCGATGTGTCAGGATTAGTTGCATAGTCTATCATGCGCTTAAGGGGAAGCGTATTGCTCGCGCGGGAGAGGCTATGGCAAAGATTGATTTTCGCAACAAGATAAACTGGCGTCGACGCTTCCGTTCGCCGCCGCGTGTCGAGACGGAGCGCGACATCCTGCGGATCTTCGAAAGCGATCGGGGACGGATCGTCAACTCGCCGGCAATCCGTCGCTTACAGCAAAAAACTCAGGTCTTCCCGCTGGAGCGCAACGCGGCGGTGCGTACCCGCCTGACCCACTCGCTGGAGGTGCAGCAGGTGGGACGCTATATCGCCAAAGAGGTGCTGAGCCGGCTGAAAGAGCTGAGGCTGCTGGAAGAGTATGGCCTGGAAGAGCTGACCGGGCCATTCGAGAGCGTGGTGGAGATGGCCTGCCTGATGCACGATATCGGCAATCCCCCGTTTGGCCATTTTGGCGAGGCGGCGATTAACGACTGGTTCCGCCAGCGTCTGGCGCCCGGCGATGCGCTCGGGCAGCCGCTGACCGACGATCGCTGTGAAGTGCAGGCATTACGCCTGCAGGAAGGGGAAACGTCGCTAAACGCGCTGCGCCGTAAAGTGCGCCAGGATCTCTGCAGCTTTGAGGGCAACGCCCAGGGCATTCGTCTGGTCCATACGCTGATGCGCATGAATCTAACCTGGGCGCAGGTCGGCTGTATTCTGAAATATACTCGGCCGGCGTGGTGGTCTGAGGCGACGCCAGCCAGCCACAGCTATTTAATGAAAAAGCCTGGCTACTATTTAGCCGAAGAGGAGTATGTGGCGCGCCTGCGTAAAGAACTGGATCTGGCGCCTTACAATCGGTTCCCATTAACCTGGATTATGGAAGCCGCGGATGACATCTCATATTGCGTCGCGGATCTCGAGGACGCGGTGGAGAAACGTATTTTCAGCGCTGAGCAGCTTTATCAGCATCTTTACGACGCCTGGGGCTGCCATGAAAAAGGATCGTTATTCTCGCAGGTAGTGGAAAATGCCTGGGAGAAATCACGAGCCAATTCCCTGAAACAGAGCGCGGAAGATCAGTTTTTTATGTATTTGCGGGTGAACACGCTGAATAAGCTGGTACCCTACGCGGCGCGCCGATTTATTGACAACCTGCCGGCCATCTTTACGGGCGACTTTAATCATGCGCTGCTTGAGGACGACAGCGATTGCAGTCAGCTGCTGGAGCTTTATAAAAATGTGGCGATGAAACAGGTGTTTAGCCATCCGGATGTCGAGCAGCTGGAATTGCAGGGCTACCGGGTGATCAGCGGCCTGCTCGATATCTATCAGCCGCTGCTGAAATTATCGCTCGAGGATTTCAGCGAATTAGTGGCGCAGGAGCGGGTACGGCGTTTACCCATTGCCTCCCGGCTGTATCAGAAACTATCAACCCGCCACCGGCTGGCCTATGTGGAAGCGGTAAATAAGCTGGAGTGCACGGCGCCTGAATTTGCGCTGATGGAATACTATTATCGCTGCCGTCTGATTCAGGATTATATCAGCGGGATGACGGATTTGTATGCGTGGGATGAATATCGGCGGCTAATGGCGGTGGAATAAGCTGGAGTTTTGTAAAGATGGACAATAAATTTTTACTTTTTCCAGAAACTTAATTCCGGAACTTAGCGCTATAAAATGACTCTGATAGTCACGTACACAGCAACTTTCGTTTTCTGATATTGAGATTGAAACTGATGAAAAAAACCACGTTAGCAATGAGTGCACTGGCTCTGAGTTTAGGTCTGGCGTTGTCCCCGCTCTCTGCGAGCGCGGCAGAAACGGCATCTTCGGCCACTAATGCACAGCAGATGCCAAGCCTGGCCCCGATGCTGGAGAAGGTGATGCCGTCGGTGGTGAGCATTAACGTTGAAGGTAGCACCACCGTTAATACCCCACGGATGCCACGTAACTTCCAGCAGTTCTTTGGCGATAACTCGCCGTTCTGCCAGGACGGTTCTCCTTTCCAGAGTTCGCCGTTTTGCCAGGGCGGCGGACAGGGCGGTCAGCCTGACGGCGGCCAGCAGCAGAAATTCATGGCGCTGGGCTCCGGCGTCATCATTGATGCGGCCAAAGGGTATGTGGTGACCAACAACCACGTTGTGGACAACGCCACCACGATTAAGGTTCAACTGAGCGATGGCCGTAAGTTTGATGCCAAAGTCGTGGGCAAAGATCCGCGCTCCGATATCGCGCTGATTCAGATTCAGGATCCGAAAAACCTGACGGCGATTAAGCTCGCCGACTCTGATGCGCTGCGCGTCGGCGACTACACCGTGGCTATCGGTAACCCGTTCGGTCTGGGCGAAACCGTGACCTCCGGGATTGTCTCCGCGCTGGGCCGTAGCGGCCTGAACGTGGAAAACTACGAAAACTTTATCCAGACCGATGCGGCGATTAACCGCGGGAACTCCGGCGGCGCGCTGGTGAACCTTAACGGCGAGCTGATCGGCATCAACACCGCCATTCTGGCGCCGGACGGCGGCAACATCGGTATCGGTTTTGCTATCCCAAGCAACATGGTGAAAAACCTGACCGAGCAGATGGTGAAATATGGCCAGGTGAAACGCGGCGAGCTCGGCATCATGGGGACCGAACTGAACTCTGAGCTGGCGAAAGCGATGAAAGTCGACGCTCAGCGCGGCGCCTTTGTCAGCCAGGTGATGCCGGGTTCGGCGGCCGCGAAAGCGGGCATTAAAGCCGGCGACGTGATCACCTCTCTCAACGGGAAGGCGATCAGCAGCTTCGCCGCGCTGCGTGCCCAGGTCGGCACCATGCCTATCGGCAGCAAAGTTGAGCTTGGTCTGCTGCGCGACGGCAAACCGGTGACCGTGACCGTCGAACTGCAGCAGAGCAACCAGACCCAGGTTGACTCCAGCACCATCTTCAACGGGATTGAAGGGGCGGAAATGAGCAACAAGGGTCAGGACAAAGGTGTGGTGGTCAATAATGTGAAAGCCGGTACCCCGGCGGCGCAGATTGGCCTCAAGAAAGGCGACGTCATCGTCGGGGCGAACCAGCAGCCGGTGAAAAACATCGCCGATCTGCGGAAAATCTTCGACGCCAAACCGTCCGTGCTGGCGCTGAATATTCAGCGCGGCGACGCCTCTATCTATCTGCTGTTGCAGTAACAGTCAGCGCTCGCTCTCCAGCCCCTTCCCTCGCCGAGGGCAGGGGCTTTTTTTCGTTCTGTGACCGCTTCCACAACTCCACATATCTCACCCGGGCTTCAGGCATATGCACAATGCAGCAGAGCAACGACTCTTTTATGCTGGTGCCCTGCAAAGGGGAGGATTACATGGCTGGCTGGCATCTTGATACCAAAATGGCGCAGGATATTGTGGCGCGGACGATGCGCATCATCGATACCAACATCAACGTGATGGATGCCCGCGGGCGGATTATCGGCAGCGGCGATCGGGAAAGGATTGGTGAATTGCACGAAGGCGCGCTGCTGGTGCTTTCCCAGGGGCGGGTGGTGGATATCGACGATGCGGTGGCTCGCCATCTCCACGGGGTGCGCCAGGGCATTAACCTGCCGCTGCGCCTGGAGGGGGAGATTGTCGGGGTGATCGGCCTGACCGGCGAGCCGGAGTCGCTGCGAAAATATGGCGAGCTGGTGTGCATGACGGCTGAGATGATGCTTGAGCAGTCGCGACTGATGCATCTCCTGGCGCAGGACAGCCGTCTGCGCGAAGAGCTGGTGATGAACCTGATTCAGGCGGAAGAGCATACCCCGGCGCTGAACGAATGGGCGCAGCGTTTAGGAATTGATCTGAATCAGCCGCGCGTAGTGGCGATGATTGAGGTGGACAGCGGCCAGCTCGGCGTGGACAGCGCGATGGCGGAGCTACAGCAGCTGCAGAACGCGCTGACCACCCCCGATCGCAATAATCTGGTGGCCATTGTCTCGCTCACGGAAATGGTGGTGTTGAAACCGGCGCTGAACAGCTTTGGCCGCTGGGACGCAGACGATCACGTCCGGCGCGTCGAGCAGCTTATCGCCAGGATGAAAGAGAATGGGCAGCTCCGCTTCCGCGTGGCGCTGGGCAACTTCTTCACCGGTCCCGGGAGTATCGCCCGCTCTTACCGTACCGCACGCACGACGATGATGGTGGGCAAGCAGCGGATGCCGGAGAGCCGCTGTTACTTCTATCAGGATCTGATGCTGCCGGTGCTGCTTGACAGCCTGCGCGGCGGCTGGCAGGCCAATGAGCTGGCCCGTCCGCTGGCGCGTCTCAAGGCGATGGACAACAACGGGCTGCTGCGGCGAACGCTGCAGGCGTGGTTTCGCCATAACGTGCAGCCCCTGGCGACGTCAAAGGCGCTGTTTATTCATCGCAATACCCTGGAGTATCGGTTGAACCGTATCTCGGAGCTGACCGGTCTGGATCTCGGCAGCTTTGACGATCGGCTGCTGCTCTATATAGCCCTGCAGCTGGATGAGCAACGATAGGGCGTCGAGATAAAAATGCCGGGAGGCGGTTCGCCTTACCCGGCCTGGAGGATGCATGGCGTAAGCGGCAGATTATATTGGTTGCCCGGTCAGGCGGTGCGCCGCCGGGAACGCTGTCACTTACGGGTAAGTTTTTCCAGATCGGCTTCGATTTCGCTGATCTTATTGGTGACCACGCTTTCCAGATGGCGTAAATCGTCGAGGATTTTACGCTTGAGATCGATTTCAGTGCGATCGCGCTGGCAGATCTGATCCAGCTCATCGATAACGTAGCGCAGGTTCGGGCTGATCTCCTGGACCTCTTTGTAGCCCTGGCCGACGCCGTCGGCGACGACGGTTTTGCGCTGACGCGGATATTTGAACTTCACGCTCTTGGCGAAGAATTCGCCTTTGTCTTTCTGAAAGTAAATTTTCAGAATGTCGTTGTTAGCTTCCTGCCGCAGGCTATAGCGATCGATCTCATCAGGGTTGGTAATGCCAAGACTTTTCAGATTATCGTACATAACGGTACCTTTGATAGCATCATAACCATTGAATAATTAACGAAAAAATCCATTTTCGCCAGCATCAAATATAAAAAAAGCGGGATATCTCCCGCTTTTTATTTGCTTTAGTCGATGGTGCGCAGCAGTTCGTTAATGCCGACCTTGCCGCGGGTTTTGGCATCGACTTTCTTCACGATCACCGCGCAGTACAGGCTGTATTTACCATCTTTCGACGGCAGGTTGCCTGATACCACTACCGAACCAGCCGGCACGCGGCCGTAGAAGACTTCGCCGGTTTCGCGATCGTAGATTTTGGTGCTCTGACCGAGGTAAACGCCCATGGAGATCACGGAGCCTTCTTCGACAATCACCCCTTCAACCACTTCAGAGCGCGCGCCGATGAAGCAGTTATCTTCGATGATGGTCGGGTTCGCCTGCAGCGGCTCCAGTACGCCACCAATGCCGACGCCGCCGGACAGGTGAACGTTTTTACCGATCTGCGCGCAGGAGCCGACGGTGGCCCAGGTGTCAACCATGGTGCCTTCGTCAACGTAGGCGCCGATGTTCACATAGGACGGCATCAGCACGGTGTTGCGGGCGATGAACGCGCCCTGACGAACCGCTGCCGGCGGCACCACGCGGAAACCTTCTTTCTGGAAACGCGCTTCGTCATATTCAGCGAATTTCATCGGGACTTTATCGAAGTAGCGGCTTTCCGCACCATCGATAACCTGGTTATCGTTAATACGGAAAGAGAGCAGTACCGCCTTCTTCAGCCACTGATGCGTCACCCACTGACCGTCGATCTTCTCAGCGACGCGCAGCGCGCCGGAATCCAGAAGGGCGATAACCTGGTTAACCGCTTCGCGGGTCACGGTATCCACATTAGCCGGCGTGATGTCGGCGCGACGCTCGAAAGCGGACTCAATAACGTTCTGTAACTGCTGCATTGTTTCTTTCCATTCACTAAAAAAAATACGTCACCCTTTATCGTTTGGATTGAGGGCCGCTGTCAACCGTTGTTGCACTTCTTGTTGCAGCTCATTATTAAGGGCACGCCGGTCGGCGGTAGCGATTATAAATAAATCTTCTACTCGCTCACCAATTGTCGTAATTCGCGCCCCGTGAAGCGAAATTCCGAGGTCGGCGAATACCTGACCGACACGGGCTAGCAGCCCGGGCTGGTCAAGGGCTATTAGCTCGAGAAACGATTTCCGATCGGTATGGGTCGGCAGGAAATTTACCTCGGTGTCCACCGAGAAATGACGCAGTTTTGCCGCCTGACGACGGGGCGCCGGGGGTTCCCAACTGCGCTGCGTGATAGTCTGTTCCAGACCCTGGCGGATCGCTTCGTGGCGATCGGCGGACAGCGGACTGCCGTCGGGTTCGAGGACAATAAAGGTGTCCATCGCCATACCGTCGCGGGTGGTGAAGATCTGCGCATCGTGGACGCTGAGATTGCGACGGTCCAGTTCGCCACACACCGCGGCGAACAGGTAAGGGCGATCCGGGCTCCAGATAAAAATCTCCGTTCCGCCGCGGGTGGCCTGCGAGCTCAGGAGGATCATCGGCTTATTCAGATCGTGGCGCAGCAGGTTGCGGGCGTGCCAGGCGAGCTGCGTCGGCGTATGTCGCACGAAATAGTTGGCGCGGCAGCGGTTCCAGATCTGATGCAGCGCCTCTTCATTAATATTGTCCATCCGCAGCAGGGCCAGCGCCTGCAACTGATGGTGACGCACGCGTTCGCGCATGTCCGGGGTGCTTTGCATGCCGCGACGCAGCTGTTTTTCAGTGGCAAAATAGAGTTCGCGCAGCAGGCTCTGCTTCCAGCTGTTCCACAGGGTTTCGTTGGTGGCGCAGATATCGGCGACGGTCAGACACACCAGATAGCGCAGGCGATTTTCCGTTTGCACCTCCTCGGCGAACTGCTTAATCACCTCCGGATCCTGAATATCGCGCCGCTGGGCGGTGACCGACATCAGCAAGTGGTGACGCACCAGCCAGGCGACCAGCTGCGTTTCCCGGGAGTTCAGCCCGTGTAGCTCGGCAAACTTCAGCACATCCTGCGCGCCGAGGATCGAGTGGTCGCCGCCGCGCCCTTTGGCGATGTCGTGGAACAGGGCGGCGATTAAAATCAGCTCCGGGTGCGTTAAGCGCGGCCATAGCTCCACGCACAGCGGGTGGCGGCTACGAGTCTCTTCTTTAGCAAAACTCTCCAGCTTGAGCATCACGCGGATGGTGTGTTCATCGACGGTATAGGCGTGAAACAGGTCGAACTGCATCTGGCCGACGATATGGGACCACTGCGGCATATAGGCCCACAGCACGCTGTGACGATGCATCGGCAGCAGTCCGCGACTCACTGCCCCCTGATGGCGCAGCATGCTGAGAAAGAGCGTGCGCGCCTCCGGGATATAGCACAGCGGCTGGGTCAGATGGCGGCGGGCGTGACGCAGATGGCGCAACGTCGTGGAGTAGATGCCGGTGATGGTGCTGTTGCGCACCATAATATAAAACATGCGCAGAATGGCCTGCGGCTCGCGAATAAACAGCGTATCGTCACGCAGATCGATCAGCGTGCCGCGCAGCTGGAAGTCATCATCGATAGGGCGCGGTTTTTCATCCTCGGTCAGCGCAAGGATGGCCTCTTCAAACAGCTGCAGCAGCATCTGGTTCAGCTCGCTCACCCGGCGGGTGACGCGGAAGAAGTCCTTCATCATATGCTCAATCGGCTGGTTGCCGTCGCCTTCATAGCCGAGCCGGCGGGCGACGCTGAGCTGGCGGTCGAAAAGCAGGCGGTTGTCATAGCGAGTGAGTTCGAGATGCAGCGCGAAGCGGATACGCCACAGTTGATGCAGACACTCGTTGAGCTCATTGCGCTCGGCTTCGGTCAGAAAACCGAAGCCGACCATCTCATCCATTGAGGTGGCGCCGAAATGGCGGCGAGCCACCCACTGTAGCGTATGGATATCGCGCAGGCCGCCGGGACTGCTTTTCACGTCCGGCTCGAGGTTATAGCTGGTGCCGTGATAACGCTGATGACGGACGTTCTGCTCTTCGACCTTGGCGGCGAAGAACTTTTCTGATGGCCAGAAGCCGTCGCTAAAAATATGTTTTTGCAGCTCAAGGAACAGCGCGACGTCGCCGATCAGCAGGCGCGATTCGATTAAGTTCGTGGCGACGGTGAGATCTGAAAGCCCTTCCAGCAGACACTCTTCGAGAGTGCGTACGCTATGGCCTACCTCCAGTTTGACGTCCCACAGCAGCGTCAGCAGTTCGCCGACCTTTTGCGCCTGGTCGTCCGGCAGCTTTTTGCGGCTGAGGATCAGCAGATCGACGTCAGAAAGCGGATGCAGCTCGCCGCGACCGTAGCCGCCGACGGCCACCAGCGCCAGGTCGCAGACGGATTCGAATCCACTGGCGATCCACAACCGCTGCAGCAGCTGGTCGATAAATTCGGTGCGCGCCGCAATGAGCAGCTCCGCGGCGATACCGGCGTCAAACGCCTCGCCCAGCCAGTGCTGAAAGGTATCGATGTGCGCCTTTATTGCAGCACAGTTCAGATCGCTCTGCGGCCAGCTTACCGGATGTTCCGGCGGGATGGGCAGAAGAGGGGAGGCTGTGTCAGGTAATGAGTTGCTCATCGCGTCACCATAAGAAAAAACTATCTAATAAAAAAGCCGGCGGGCGCCGGCTTTTCATCATTCATCGTGCGAGATTATCGCCGGGATGGTGTCATCCTTACGTAGCGTCAGAATTTCGCAGCCGTTGTCTGTCACCACAATAGTATGCTCGTACTGCGCAGACAAGCTCCGGTCTTTGGTTTTCACCGTCCAGCCGTCTTTCATGCTGCGGATCTCTTTTTTACCGGCATTGACCATCGGCTCGATGGTGAAGGTCATGCCTGGTTTGAGCACGACGTTGGTTTCCGGCGAGTCGTAGTGCAGCACCTGCGGCTCTTCATGGAAGCCGCGGCCGATGCCGTGACCACAGTATTCGCGAACCACAGAGAACCCTTCCGCTTCCACATATTTCTGGATCGCCGCGCCGATGGTGCGCAGGTTGATGCCCGGCTTCACCATCTTCAGCGCCAGGTACAGGCTTTCCTGAGTGATGCGGCACAGGCGCTCGCCGAGAATCGTCGGTTTGCCGACGATAAACATTTTGGAGGTATCGCCATGGAAATCATCTTTAATGACGGTCACGTCGATATTCACGATATCGCCATCTTTCAGCAGTTTGCCGTCGTCAGGGATACCATGACAGACCACTTCGTTGACCGAAATGCAGACGGATTTCGGATAGCCGTGATAGCCGAGGCAGGCGGAAATGGCCTTCTGCTCGTTAACGATATAGTCGTTACAGATGCGGTCCAGTTCGCCAGTGCTGACGCCCGGCTTAACCCAGGGTTCGATCATTTCCAGCACTTCAGCGGCCAGGCGACCGGCAACGCGCATTTTTTCAATATCTTCAGATGTCTTAATAGAGATAGCCATGGAGTATGTCCAGCAGTGTCGATATTTTCGACAATAATAGAGTAAGTCCTGTCAATGGTAACAGTCCGGGCAGGCTGGTGCCAAACTGAGAATCATTAACAGCACGCGACGTCAACAAGAGTTGGTGTCTGGGTGGATTTTGTGGTATAAAGCGCGCCGGACTTCCGATCCATCTCAGATACACAGGATGGACGGGAGCGACAAATCTCACTTTGTGTAACAACACACACGTATCGGCACATATTCCGGGGTGCCCTTTGGGGTCGGTAATATGGGATACGTGGAGGCATAACCCCAATTTAATCTATAGAGGTTTTAAACATGGCAACTGTTTCCATGCGCGACATGCTCAAGGCTGGTGTTCACTTCGGTCACCAGACCCGTTACTGGAACCCGAAAATGAAGCCGTTCATCTTCGGTGCGCGTAACAAAGTTCACATCATCAACCTTGAGAAAACCGTACCGATGTTCAACGACGCTCTGGCTGAACTGAACAAGATCGCTGCTCGTAAAGGTAAAATCCTTTTCGTAGGTACTAAGCGCGCTGCAAGCGAAGCGGTAAAAGACGCTGCTCTGAGCTGCGACCAGTTCTTCGTGAACCATCGCTGGCTGGGCGGTATGCTGACTAACTGGAAAACCGTTCGTCAGTCCATCAAACGTCTGAAAGACCTGGAAACTCAGTCCCAGGACGGTACTTTCGACAAGCTGACCAAGAAAGAAGCGCTGATGCGTACTCGTGAGCTGGACAAGCTGGAAAACAGCCTGGGCGGTATCAAAGACATGGGCGGCCTGCCGGACGCACTGTTCGTAATCGACGCTGACCACGAGCACATCGCTATCAAAGAAGCAAACAACCTGGGCATCCCGGTATTTGCTATCGTTGATACCAACTCTGATCCGGACGGCGTAGACTTCGTTATCCCGGGTAACGACGATGCAATCCGCGCAGTAAGCCTGTACCTGGGCGCTGTTGCTGCTACCGTTCGTGAAGGTCGCTCTCAGGACCTGGCTTCTCAGGCGGAAGAAAGCTTCGTAGAAGCTGAATAATAAGGTTTAAGCCCTTATTAGTACCGTGTATGAATAGGGGCCCATTATCGGCCCCTTTTTTCAATTTACGCTGTTTGGCCGTTGGCCGGGCAGTATCCACATCTCCCGAGGATTTTAGAATGGCTGAAATTACCGCTTCCCTGGTAAAAGAGCTGCGCGAACGTACTGGCGCAGGCATGATGGATTGCAAAAAAGCGCTGACTGAAGCGAATGGCGACATCGAGCTGGCAATCGAAAACATGCGTAAATCCGGCGCGATCAAAGCGGCGAAGAAAGCAGGCAACGTGGCTGCTGACGGCGTGATCAAAACCAAAATCGAAGGCAACTACGGTTACATTCTGGAAGTTAACTGCCAGACTGACTTCGTTGCTAAAGATGGTGGTTTCCAGGCATTTGCTGACAAAGTACTGGACGCCGCTGTTGCGGGTAAAATCTCCGACGTTGAAGTTCTGAAAGCGCAGTTCGAAGAAGAACGTGTTGCCCTGGTTGCTAAAATCGGTGAGAACATCAACATCCGTCGTATCGCTGTTCTGGAAGGCGACGTTCTGGGCAGCTACCAGCACGGTGCGCGCATCGGCGTTCTGGTTGCCGCTAAAGGCGCTGACGAAGAGCTGGTTAAGCAGCTGGCAATGCACGTTGCTGCAAGCAAGCCGGAATTCGTTAAGCCGGAAGACGTGTCTGCTGAAGTGGTAGAGAAAGAGTACCAGGTTCAGCTGGACATCGCGATGCAGTCCGGTAAGCCGAAAGAAATCGCAGAGAAAATGGTTGAAGGCCGCATGAAGAAATTCACCGGCGAAGTTTCTCTGACTGGTCAGCCTTTCGTCATGGAGCCGAGCAAATCTGTTGGTCAGCTGCTGAAAGAGCACAACGCTGACGTGACTGGCTTCATCCGCTTTGAAGTGGGCGAAGGCATCGAGAAAGTTGAGACTGACTTTGCAGCAGAAGTTGCTGCGATGTCCAAGCAGTCTTAATTTTTACAAGGAGCCGCCTGAGGGCGGCTTCTTTTTGCGCCCATTTTGTAAATTCAGCCAACTGCTTATAGTGACCGCGCTGAAATGCGACATACAATGTCGCCGGAATTCTCACATCTCATTCGTTGACAGTCTCAGGAAAGAAACATGGCTACCAATGCAAAACCCGTCTACAAACGTATTCTGCTGAAATTAAGTGGCGAAGCGCTGCAGGGCTCAGAAGGCTTCGGTATTGATGCAAGCATACTTGACCGCATGGCTCAGGAGATCAAAGAGCTGGTTGAGCTGGGTATTCAGGTTGGCGTAGTAATTGGTGGCGGTAACCTGTTCCGTGGTGCTGGTCTGGCGAAAGCGGGTATGAACCGCGTTGTGGGCGACCACATGGGCATGCTGGCAACGGTTATGAATGGCCTCGCGATGCGCGATGCGCTCCACCGCGCCTATGTGAACGCTCGTCTGATGTCCGCCATTCCGCTGAACGGCGTGTGCGACAACTACAGCTGGGCAGAGGCGATCAGCCTGCTGCGCAACAACCGCGTGGTGATCCTTTCCGCGGGTACCGGCAACCCGTTCTTTACCACCGATTCCGCAGCCTGCCTGCGCGGTATTGAAATTGAAGCCGATGTGGTGCTGAAAGCCACCAAGGTTGACGGCGTATTCACCGCTGATCCGGCCAAAGATCCTTCCGCCACGATGTACGATCAGCTGACCTACAGCGAAGTGCTGGAAAAAGAGCTGAAAGTGATGGATCTCGCGGCCTTCACCCTGGCGCGTGACCATAAATTGCCGATTCGCGTCTTCAACATGAACAAACCTGGCGCCCTGCGTCGCGTGGTGATGGGCGAAAAAGAAGGCACATTGATCACGGAATAATTCCCGTCAGCGCCAAATCCGGGTAATATTCCGCTTTACTTTCGCGGGGATATTACCCGGTGATTTTCATTAAATCTGACTATACTTAGCTCATTTTCCGACGGGTGCCCCGTCTGGTCTGACTGAGACAAGCTTTCAAGGATTCGTAACGTGATTAGCGATATCAGAAAAGATGCTGAAATCCGCATGGAAAAATGCGTCGAAGCATTCAAAAACCAAATCAGCAAAATTCGCACGGGTCGTGCTTCTCCGAGCCTGCTGGACGGGATTGTTGTTGAATACTACGGTACGCCGACCCCGCTGCGCCAGCTGGCCAGCGTCACCGTCGAAGACTCCCGTACCCTGAAAATCAACGTCTTTGACCGTTCTATGTCCGCGGCCGTTGAAAAAGCGATCATGGCGTCCGACCTCGGTCTGAACCCAAGCTCTGCCGGCAGCGATATTCGTGTTCCGTTGCCGCCGCTGACCGAAGAGCGTCGTAAAGATCTGACCAAGATCGTGCGTGGTGAAGCTGAGCAGGCGCGCGTTGCCGTACGTAACGTTCGCCGCGACGCCAACGACAAAGTCAAAGCGCTGCTGAAAGAGAAAGAGATCAGCGAAGATGACGATCGCCGTTCTCAGGACGACGTGCAGAAAATGACTGACGCCGCCATCAAGAAAGTTGACGCGGCGCTGGCAGACAAAGAAGCAGAACTGATGCAGTTCTGATGCTCTGCCCTTACTCGGGCCTGACAGCGTCTGGTCTGAGTAAAATCCGAAACGCCGTACAGAAGACTGTACGCTCAATTCTCGGGATTGCGTTGCGACCGCTGGCCTTGTAGCCTTTAGCGCTAAGTTGAAGGCCTAATGCCGCCGTCTTATCCCTGATAATTGCTGCGTAGGGGCTTGCTGGCGGCGTTTTGCTTTTTATTCTGTTTCCACTCTTCTGGACGTCTCATGAAGCAATTAACCGTTCTCGGTTCGACCGGCTCCATTGGCTGTAGCACGCTGGACGTGGTGCGCCATAATCCCGGTCGCTTTTCCGTCGCCGCGCTGGTCGCGGGGAAAAACGTTGACCGTATGGTTGAACAATGCCTTGAATTTACCCCCCGTTACGCCGTGATGGACGATGCGCAAAGCGCTGAGCGATTGCGCACCCGTCTGCAGGAACATGGCTGCCGTACCGAGGTGCTGAGCGGCCAGCAGGCGGCGGCAGAGGTCGCAGCGCTGGAGGAGGTCGATCAGGTGATGGCGGCTATCGTCGGCGCGGCGGGGCTGGTGCCGACGCTGGCGGCGATCCGCGCCGGGAAAACGGTGTTGTTAGCGAATAAAGAGTCGCTGGTGACCTGCGGTCGCTTGTTCATGGAGGCGGTTCAACGGTCGGGGGCGCGATTGCTGCCGGTCGATAGCGAACATAACGCGATTTTTCAGAGTATGCCGGAGACAATTCAGCAGCATCTGGGATACGCTGACCTGGCGCAGAATGGCGTTTCATCCATCCTGCTGACCGGCTCGGGCGGGCCTTTCCGTGATACAGCGGTAGCTGAACTGGCGGCGATGACGCCGGATCAGGCCTGCCGTCATCCTAACTGGTCGATGGGACGCAAGATCTCCGTTGACTCCGCTACGATGATGAACAAAGGCCTGGAATATATTGAAGCGCGTTGGCTGTTTAACGCCTCGGCCCGGCAGATGGAGGTCCTTATCCATCCGCAGTCGGTGATCCACTCGATGGTTCGCTATCAGGACGGCAGCGTGCTGGCGCAGCTTGGAGAGCCGGATATGCGCACGCCGATCGCCCATACCATGGGCTGGCCGCAACGGCTTAACTCCGGCGCTAAGCCGCTGGACTTCTGCCAGCTGAGCAATCTGAGCTTCTCCGCGCCAGACTATACGCGGTATCCGTGCCTGAAGCTGGCGATGGAGGCGTTTGACGTCGGCCAGGCGGCGACCACCACGCTGAATGCGGCCAATGAAGAGTCGGTTGCCGCGTTTCTGCATGGCGATATCCGCTTTACCGATATTGCGGCGGTTAACCAGACTGTGCTGGATAAGATGAACCTGCAGGAGCCGCAAAGCATTGATGACGTTCTGGTTATCGACGCTGAGGCCCGCGCGGTTGCTCATCAACAGCTGAAACGGTTGGTCACCCAGGCGTAACGCGGTGATATTTGTGGGCGCAAAGCTTCAGTGATATAGTCTGCGCCACCCGATCGTTGCATTTTGTTGTTAAAGATTACGGTGGCCGTGGCAAAACACGGCTTTTTTGCGTAAAGCTTTTGGTTGTTCTCTGCGATTGGCTGCAGCCCCGGCACCGGATAAAAAGGCGTATCCAGCGCGGCCCGGTGGCCTCTGTTTGGTGGCTAGTTAATCCTTATTATGGACTTAAAACGCGTGATGTTGTCTGCTAATCAAACTGTCAGCGAAATATCGCCCACACATGGCTGCCGTCATGTCGCCATTATTATGGATGGCAACGGCCGTTGGGCGAAACGGCAAGGTAAAATTCGCGCTTTCGGGCACAAGGCCGGTGCGAAATCCGTGCGTCGCGCGGTCTCTTTCGCGGCGAATAATGGGATTGAGGCGTTAACGTTATACGCGTTCAGCAGCGAAAACTGGAACCGTCCGGCTCAGGAAGTCAGTGCGCTGATGGAGCTGTTCGTCTGGGCGCTGGATAGCGAAGTCAAAAGCCTGCACCGACACAATGTGCGTTTGCGGATTATTGGCGACACCACGCGCTTCAATGCGCGCCTGCAGGAGCGTATCCGCAAAGCGGAAGCGCTGACCGCGAACAATACCGGCTTAACGCTGAATATTGCGGCCAATTACGGCGGTCGCTGGGATATTACCCAGGGCGTTCGTTTGCTGGCGAAACAGGTACAGGACGGAACGCTGCTGCCTGAGCAGATCACGGAAGACATGCTGAGTCAGCAGGTCTGCATGCATGAACTGGCTCCCGTAGATTTAGTTATTAGGACCGGGGGAGAGCACCGAATAAGTAATTTTCTGATTTGGCAAATTGCCTATGCCGAACTTTACTTTACGGATGTTCTTTGGCCCGATTTTGCTGAACAGGACTTTGAAGGTGCACTCCATGCCTTTGTTAATCGAGAGCGTCGTTTCGGCGGCACTGAGCCGGGTGGCAGTCATGCCTGATGGGGGTCACTTTTGCTGAAGTATCGCCTGATATCTGCTTTCGTCTTAATCCCCGTCGTCATTGCGGCGCTGTTTTTATTGCCGCCTATGGGGTTTGCTATCGTGACCCTGGTGGTCTGTATGCTCGCCGCATGGGAGTGGGGGCAACTGAGTGGTTTCACCTCGACGTCGCAGCGGGTCTGGCTGGCGGTGTTGTGCGGCCTTCTGCTGGCGGCGATGCTGTTTCTGCTGCCGGAATACCATTATGACGTTCATCAACCGATGGTTGAAGGCTCGCTGTGGGCCTCTTTCGCCTGGTGGATCGTCGCGCTGCTGCTGGTGCTCTCTTATCCGGCGTCGGCGGCATTCTGGCGTCACTCTAAAGTGCTGCGCCTCATCTTCGGTATCCTGACCATTGTCCCGTTTTTCTGGGGCATGCTGGCGCTGCGCGCCTGGCACTATACCGATAACCATTACAGCGGTGCGCTGTGGCTCCTGTACGTGATGATTCTGGTCTGGGGAGCGGATTCCGGCGCCTATATGTTTGGCAAAATGTTTGGCAAGCACAAGCTGGCGCCGAAGGTTTCGCCGGGAAAAACCTGGCAGGGCTTTTTTGGCGGTTTGCTGACCGCGGCGGTGATCTCCTGGGCCTACGGGGTGTGGGCCCATCTTGACGTTACGCCAACGGTGCTGCTGGTCTGTTCGGTGGTAGCCGCCCTGGCTTCGGTGCTGGGCGATTTGACGGAAAGTATGTTTAAGCGCGAGGCCGGCATTAAGGACAGCGGGCACTTGATTCCCGGACACGGCGGTATTCTCGATCGTATCGACAGCCTGACGGCGGCGGTGCCGGTCTTCGCCTGTCTGCTACTGTTGGTCTTCAGGACGATTTGACGGAAGGTGATATGCTGAGCGTGCTCTGGAATCTGGCAGCTTTTATCATTGCGCTTGGCGTACTGATTACGGTGCATGAGTTTGGCCATTTTTGGGTAGCGCGTCGCTGCGGTATCCGGGTTGAGCGTTTTTCTATCGGCTTCGGCAAAGCGTTGTGGCGGCGGATGGATAAGCAGGGTACAGAGTTCGTCATTGCCCTGATCCCGCTGGGCGGCTACGTCAAGATGCTGGATGAGCGTGTTGAAGCGGTGGCGCCGGAGATGCGCCACTACGCGTTCAATAATAAAACCGTCGGCCAGCGCGCGGCGGTGATTGCCGCCGGTCCCATCGCTAACTTCCTTTTCGCTATCTTTGCCTACTGGCTGGTCTTCATCATCGGCGTTCCTGGGGTCCGTCCGGTAGTGGGTGAAATAACGCCCAATTCGGTTGCCGCGCAAGCACAAATTGCAAAAGGAACGGAACTTAAAGCGATAGATGGTATCGAAACGCCTGATTGGGATGCGGTGCGTCTGCAGCTGGTGGCCAAAATCGGCAACCCGCAAACAATACTTACCGTCGCCCCTTTCGGGACTAATCAGCGCCAGGATAAAATCGTCGATCTGCGGCACTGGGCGTTTGAGCCAGACAAGCAAGATCCCGTCACGTCGCTGGGGATCCAGCCGCGCAGCGCGCAGATTGATACAGTGCTGGCGGAGGTCCAGGCGGGCTCGGCAGCGCAGAAAGCAGGTTTGCAAGCGGGCGACCGGATCGTTAAAGTCGATGGTCAACCGTTAACGCAGTGGATGACGTTTGTTAATCTGGTGCGCGATAATCCGGGCAAAGCGCTGGCGCTGGAGATTGAACGGCAGGGGAGTGCGCTGCCGTTAACCCTGACGCCGGATGCAAAAACGGTGAAAGGTAAGGCAGAAGGGTTCGCAGGGGTGGTGCCAAAGGTCATCCCGCTGCCTGAAGAATACAAGACAGTACGTCAGTACGGACCGTTTGCCGCCATCGCTGAAGCCACGGATAAAACCTGGCAGCTGATGTCACTGACGGTCAGGATGCTGGGTAAATTGATAACCGGTGATGTCAAACTGAACAACCTCAGTGGGCCGATCTCTATCGCTCAGGGGGCTGGAATGTCAGCGGAGTTTGGGTTGATTTATTATCTGATGTTCCTTGCGCTGATTAGCGTGAACCTCGGAATCATCAACCTGTTCCCACTACCCGTACTGGATGGGGGACATCTGCTGTTTTTGGCGATTGAAAAGCTGAAGGGCGGGCCGGTATCCGAGCGAGTTCAAGACTTTAGTTATCGCATTGGCTCAATACTGCTGGTGCTGTTAATGGGGCTTGCACTTTTCAATGATTTCTCTCGGTTATAAGAGAGTTTGTTAGGAAGAACGCATAATAACGATGGCGATGAAAAAGTTGCTCATAGCGTCGCTGCTGTTTAGCAGCGCGACTGTATACGGTGCTGAAGGGTTCGTGGTGAAGGACATTCATTTCGAAGGCTTGCAGCGTGTCGCTGTTGGTGCGGCCCTCCTCAGTATGCCAGTGCGTCCTGGCGATACGGTGACCGACGATGATATCAGTAACACTATTCGCGCGCTGTTTGCCACTGGCAACTTCGAGGACGTCCGCGTCCTGCGCGATGGTGATACCCTGCTGGTGCAGGTGAAAGAGCGTCCGACGATCGCCAGCATCACCTTCTCCGGCAACAAGTCGGTGAAAGATGACATGCTCAAGCAGAACCTTGAGGCCTCTGGCGTTCGGGTGGGCGAGTCGCTTGACCGCACGACCATCGCGGATATCGAGAAGGGCCTCGAGGATTTCTACTACAGCGTCGGTAAATACAGCGCCAGCGTCAAAGCGGTCGTTACCCCGCTGCCGCGTAACCGTGTCGACCTGAAACTGGTCTTCCAGGAAGGCGTCTCCGCTAAAATTCAGCAGATCAACATCGTCGGCAACCATGCGTTTTCGACTGATGAGCTGATCTCCCACTTCCAGCTGCGCGATGAAGTGCCGTGGTGGAACGTGGTCGGCGACCGTAAATACCAGAAGCAGAAACTGGCGGGCGACCTTGAAACCCTGCGCAGCTACTACCTGGATCGCGGCTATGCCCGTTTCAACATTGATTCTACCCAGGTCAGCCTGACGCCGGATAAGAAAGGGATCTATATCACCGTCAACATCACCGAAGGCGATCAGTACAAGTTTTCCGGGGTGCAGGTGACGGGCAACCTCGCCGGCCATTCCGCGGAAATCGAAGCGCTGACCAAAGTCGAGCCGGGTGAACTGTATAACGGCGCGAAAGTGACCAAGATGGAAAACGACATCAAGAAACTGTTGGGTCGTTATGGTTACGCCTACCCGCGCGTACAGTCGCAGCCGGAGATCAACGACAGCGATAAAACCGTTAAGCTGCACGTCAACGTCGACGCGGGCAACCGCTATTACGTGCGTAAAATTCGCTTCGAAGGCAATGACACCTCCAAAGACGCCGTTCTGCGCCGCGAAATGCGCCAGATGGAAGGCGCGTGGCTGGGCAGCGACCTCGTCGATCAGGGTAAAGACCGTCTCAACCGTTTAGGCTTCTTCGAAACGGTCGATACCGATACCCAGCGCGTACCAGGCAGTCCGGACCAGGTCGACGTAGTCTACAAGGTGAAAGAGCGTAACACCGGTAGCTTCAACTTCGGTATCGGTTACGGTACCGAGAGCGGCGTCAGCTTCCAGGCGGGCGTTCAGCAGGATAACTGGTTAGGTACTGGCTATGCTGTCGGGATCAACGGCACCAAAAACGACTACCAGACCTATACCGAGCTGTCGGTGACCAACCCGTACTTCACCGTAGACGGTGTGAGCCTCGGCGGTCGTATCTTCTATAATGACTTTGACGCGAACGATGCGGATCTGTCTGACTATACCAACAAAAGCTATGGTACAGACGTCACGCTGGGCTTCCCGGTCAACGAATACAACACGCTGCGCGCGGGCGTCGGGTATGTGCATAACTCCCTGTCCAATATGCAGCCGCAGGTGGCGATGTGGCGTTACCTGAACTCGATGGGCCAGTATCCGGACAACACCAACGACCGGAACTCGTTCAGTGCGAATGACTTCACCTTCAACTACGGTTGGACCTATAACAAGCTTGACCGCGGCTTCTTCCCAACCGAAGGTTCGCGCGTCAACCTGAACGGTAAAGTGACCATTCCGGGTTCGGACAACGAATACTACAAAGCGACGTTGGATACCGCCACCTATGTGCCGATCGACAACGATCATGAATGGGTGGTGCTGGGTCGTACCCGCTTTGGCTATGGCGATGGTATCGGCGGCAAAGAGATGCCGTTCTATGAGAACTTCTATGCAGGTGGCTCCAGCACCGTGCGTGGCTTCCAGTCGAACACCATTGGTCCGAAGGCGGTGTACTTCCCGTCGAGCAGCCGTCATGATGGCGACAGCGGCTATACCAACGACTGTAAGAGCACCGAATCCGCACCGTGTAAATCCGATGATGCGGTGGGCGGTAACGCCATGGCGGTGGCCAGCCTGGAGCTGATTACCCCGACGCCGTTTATTAGTGACAAATATGCGAACTCGGTCCGGACTTCCTTCTTCTGGGATATGGGTACCGTATGGGATACTCACTGGGATTCGAACGCGTACGCTGGATATCCGGATTACAGCGATCCGAGCAACATCCGTATGTCTGCGGGTATTGCCGTGCAGTGGATGTCGCCGTTGGGGCCGTTGGTCTTCTCCTACGCCCAACCGTTCAAAAAGTACGATGGAGACAAAGCCGAACAGTTCCAGTTTAACATTGGTAAAACCTGGTAATTGTTGGCGGCAACGGAATGCAAGTGCAGTATAGCGCTGACCGTAGGCGATAACGCGTTTATCGCCTCGCCACGCAAATAACGGTACCCCTGGGTACTCATGGGATGGTAAGGAGTTTATTGTGAAAAAGTGGTTATTAGCTGCAGGTCTGGGTTTGGCAATGGTAACTTCCGCTCAGGCGGCAGATAAAATTGCCCTGGTGAACATGAACAGCCTGTTCCAACAGGTTGCCCAGAAAACTGGCGTTTCCAACACGCTGGAAAACGAGTTCAAAGGCCGCGCTAGCGAACTGCAGCGTATGGAAGGCGACCTGCAGTCTAAAATGCAGCGTCTGCAGTCCATGAAGCCGGGCGCCGATCGTACCAAACTGGAAAAAGACGTGATGGCTCAGCGCCAGACCTTCTCCCAGAAAGCGCAGGCGTTTGAACAGGATCGCGCTCGTCGTTCCAACGAAGAGCGTGGCAAACTGGTGACCCGTATCCAGACTGCCGTACAGAGCGTAGCGAAAGATCAGAGCATCGATCTGGTGGTTGACGCGAATGCCGTTGCATACAACAGCAGCGATGTAAAAGACATCACCGCTGATGTGCTGAAACAGGTTAAATAAGTAATGCCTTCAATTCGACTGGCTGATCTCGCGCAGCAGTTGGATGCAGAATTACACGGTGATGGCGACATCGTCATCACCGGCGTTGCGTCCATGCAGAGCGCGAAAACGGGCCAAATCACTTTCATGGTCAACCCTAAGTACCGTGAGCACCTGGCCGCTTGCCAGGCTTCTGCCGTTGTGATGACGCAGGATGATTTGCCTTTTGCCCATAGCGCCGCGCTGGTAGTGCGTAATCCCTACCTGACCTATGCGCGCATGGCTCAAATTCTGGATACCACGCCGCAGCCGGCACAGGATATCGCGCCGAGCGCGGTTATCGATCCGACGGCGAAGCTGGGTAGCAACGTTGCCATCGGCGCCAACGCCGTTATCGAATCCGGGGTAGTGCTGGGTGATAACGTGGTCATCGGCGCAGGCTGCTTCGTTGGGAAAAATACGAAAATAGGTGCCGGCTCGCGTCTGTGGGCCAATGTGACCGTTTACCATGAGATTGAGATCGGCGAGAATTGCCTGATCCAGTCCAGCACGGTGATCGGCGCGGATGGCTTCGGCTACGCCAACGATCGCGGCAACTGGGTGAAGATCCCGCAGCTGGGTCGCGTCATTATTGGCGATCGCGTGGAGATCGGCGCCTGCACCACAATTGACCGCGGCGCGCTGGACGATACCGTGATTGGCAACGGCGTTATCATCGATAACCAGTGCCAGATTGCACATAACGTGGTGATTGGCGACAATACCGCGGTTGCCGGCGGCGTTATCATGGCAGGCAGCCTGAAAATCGGCCGCTACTGCATGATTGGCGGCGCCAGCGTGATTAACGGCCATATGGAAATCTGCGATAAGGTCACCGTCACGGGGATGGGGATGGTGATGCGTCCTATCAGCGAACCTGGCGTATACTCCTCCGGTATTCCGCTGCAGCCGAACAAGGCGTGGCGTAAAACCGCTGCGCTGGTGATGAATATTGACGAGATGAGCAAGCGCCTGAAAGCGATTGAGCGCAAGGTTAATCAACAAGACTAATTCATCATTTGGTCACATGACATTTCCGGCCTGTTGCATTCGCTAAAAGATTGCCGCAGGCCGTGTTATTATTGCCTTTTAGTACATTTAGACAGGAAGAGTATTTTGACTACTGACACTCATACTCTGCACATTGAAGAGATTCTGGAACTTCTGCCTCACCGTTACCCGTTCCTGCTGGTAGATCGCGTGCTGGATTTTGAAGAAGGTCGTTTTCTGCGCGCAGTAAAAAATGTTTCTGTAAACGAGCCGTTTTTCCAGGGGCATTTCCCTGGTAAGCCGATTTTGCCGGGCGTCCTGATTCTGGAAGCAATGGCGCAGGCCACCGGGATTCTGGCATTCAAAAGCGTTGGAAAACTGGAACCAGGCGAGCTGTATTACTTCGCGGGCATCGATGAAGCACGTTTCAAACGCCCGGTAGTACCAGGCGATCAGATGATTATGGAAGTCACTTTCGAGAAAACCCGCCGCGGCCTGACCCGTTTCAAAGGCGTTGCGCTGGTTGACGGTAAAGTGGTTTGCGAAGCGACGATGATGTGTGCGCGTAGCCGGGAGGCCTGATACGTGATTGATAAAACCGCTTTTGTTCATCCTACCGCCATTGTAGAAGAAGGCGCCGTGATTGGCGCTAACGTCCACATTGGTCCGTTTTGTATTGTTGGCGCCAACGTCGAAATCGGCGAAGGCACCGTACTGAAGTCTCACGTTGTCGTTAATGGCCACACCAAAATCGGCCGTGACAATGAGATCTATCAGTTCGCTTCCATCGGCGAAGTTAACCAGGATCTGAAATATGCTGGCGAACCGACCCGGGTGGAAATTGGCGATCGCAACCGCATTCGCGAAAGCGTCACCATTCATCGCGGCACAGTACAGGGCGGTGGATTAACAAAGGTGGGCAACGATAACCTGCTGATGATCAACGCCCACGTGGCGCACGATTGTACGCTTGGCGATCGCTGCATCCTGGCCAATAACGCGACGCTCGCAGGCCATGTTTCGCTGGATGATTATGTCATTATCGGCGGCATGACCGCGGTGCACCAGTTCTGCGTCATTGGCTCACATGTTATGGTTGGCGGCTGCTCCGGCGTGGCGCAGGACGTTCCGCCGTTCGTGATTGCCCAGGGCAACCATGCTACGCCATTCGGCGTCAATATCGAAGGCCTGAAACGCCGCGGCTTCAGCCGGGAAGCGATTACCGCGATCCGCAACGCGTATAAACTGCTGTACCGCAGCGGCAAGACGCTGGAAGAAGCCAAGCCGGAGATCGCCGAACTGGCGACTCAGCATCCTGAAGTCCAGCCGTTTGTCGATTTCTTCGCCCGCTCTACCCGCGGCTTGATTCGTTAATGACTGAACAGCGTCCCCTGACGATTGCCCTGGTCGCCGGAGAAACCTCCGGCGATATTCTTGGCGCCGGCCTCATCCGCGCCCTCAAAGCACACATCCCGAATGCGCGCTTTGTCGGCGTGGCGGGACCGCTGATGCAGGCGGAAGGGTGTGAAGCCTGGTACGAAATGGAAGAGCTGGCGGTGATGGGTATTGTTGAAGTGCTCGGTCGCCTGCGTCGCTTACTCCATATTCGCGCCGATTTGACCTGCCGCTTCGGCGAGCTGCGTCCCGACGTCTTCGTCGGCATCGACGCCCCTGATTTCAATATTACCCTCGAAGGGAATCTGAAAAAGCAGGGCATCAAAACCATTCACTACGTCAGCCCGTCGGTCTGGGCCTGGCGACAAAAACGCGTTTTCAAAATCGGCAGATCCACCGATCTGGTGCTGGCCTTTCTGCCTTTCGAAAAAGCGTTTTATGACAAATTTAACGTTCCCTGCCGTTTTATCGGCCATACCATGGCGGATGCGATGCCGCTGGATCCTGACAAAGGCGCCGCGCGCGATCGGTTAGGGATCCCGCACGACGTGCGTTGCCTGGCGCTGTTGCCCGGTAGCCGCGGCGCAGAAGTCGAAATGCTCAGCGCGGACTTTCTGAAAACTGCTCAGCTTCTGCGGGCTACCTATCCCGATCTGCAGGTGGTGGTGCCGCTGGTTAATGCCAAACGGCGGGAGCAGTTTGAGCGAATTAAAGCTGAGACGGCGCCGGATATGATCGTCCATATGCTGGACGGTCAGGCGCGCGATGCGATGATCGCCAGCGACGCCGCGCTGCTGGCCTCCGGGACGGCGGCGCTGGAGTGTATGCTGGCGAAATGTCCGATGGTGGTTGGCTATCGCATGAAGCCGTTCACCTTCTGGCTGGCGAAGCGGTTGGTTAAAACCGACTACGTCTCGTTGCCGAACCTGCTTGCCGGGCGCGAGCTGGTTAAAGAGCTGCTGCAGGATGAGTGCGAGCCGCAGGCGCTGGCTGCCGCTCTGCAGCCGCTGCTGGCCGATGGCAAAACCAGCCATGAGATGCATGAGACATTCCGCGCGCTGCATCAGCAGATCCGCTGCAACGCCGATGAGCAGGCGGCGGATGCCGTACTGGAGTTAGCAAAACAATGATGGAGTTCGTCTATCCGCATACCCATCTGGTTGCCGGCGTCGATGAGGTCGGGCGTGGCCCCCTGGTTGGCGCGGTGGTGACCGCGGCGGTGATCCTCGATCCGGCGAAGCCGATTGTGGGTCTGAATGATTCCAAAAAACTCAGCGAGAAGCGTCGTCTGGCGCTGTTCGATGAGATTAAAGAGAAAGCGCTGTGCTGGAGCCTGGGACGCGCCGAGCCGCACGAAATCGATGAGCTGAATATCCTGCATGCCACTATGCTGGCGATGCAGCGCGCCGTCGCCGGCCTGAGCATTGTACCCGAGTTTGTTCTGATCGATGGCAACCGCTGCCCATCGCTACCGATGCCCTCCCTGGCAGTAGTCAAAGGCGACAGCCGGGTGGCAGAAATCAGCGCAGCGTCTATTCTGGCAAAAGTCACTCGTGACGCCGAAATGGCCACGCTGGACCTCGCATTTCCCCACTACGGATTTGCCCAGCATAAAGGCTATCCCACCGCTGTTCACCTGCAGAAGCTGCAGGAACACGGCGCAACAGAGCATCACCGGCGCAGTTTTGGCCCGGTGAAGCGTGCCCTGGGCCTGGCGTCCAACTAAGTCACCGGGATCTAAAGATGGCTGAACCACGTTTCGTACACCTGCGGGTGCACAGCGACTATTCCATGATCGATGGGCTGGCAAAGACCGGGCCGCTGGTCAAAAAGGCGGCCTCGCTTGGCATGCCAGCGCTGGCGATCACTGATTTCACCAATCTCTGTGGGCTGGTGAAGTTCTACGGGACGGGACACGGCGCGGGGATTAAGCCGATCGTCGGCGCCGATTTCCACGTGCAGTGCGACCTGCTCGGCGACGAATTTACCGAGCTGACCGTGCTGGCGGCGAATAACACCGGCTACCAGAACCTGACTCTGCTGATTTCCCGCGCCTATCAGCGCGGCTACGGCGCCCTGGGGCCGTGGATCGATCGCGACTGGCTGGTGGAACATCAGGAAGGGCTGATTCTGCTCTCCGGCGGCCGTAAAGGCGACGTCGGCGTCAGCCTGATCCGCGGCAACATGCCGCTGGTTGAGCAGTGCGTCGCCTTCTATGAAGAGCATTTCCCGGATCGCTATTTTCTGGAGCTGATCCGCACCGGTCGTCAGGATGAAGAGAGTTATCTTCATGCCGCCGTGGCGCTGGCGGAAGCGCGTGGTCTGCCGGTGGTGGCGACCAACGATGTCCGCTTCCTCGACACTGGCGACTTTGACGCCCATGAAATCCGCGTCGCTATTCACGACGGCTTCACCCTCGACGACCCGAAACGGCCGCGCAACTACTCGCCGCAGCAATATATGCGCAGCGAGGAAGAGATGTGCGAGCTGTTCGCCGATATTCCGGAAGCGCTGGCAAACAGCGTTGAAATTGCCAAGCGCTGCAACGTCACCGTGCGGCTTGGCGAATATTTCCTGCCGCAGTTCCCGACCGGCGATATGACCACGGAAGATTTCCTGGTGATGAAATCGAAAGAAGGTCTGGAGGAGCGGCTGGAATTCCTCTTCCCGGATCCGGAAGTGCGCGCGAAGCGCCGGCCGGAATACGACGAGCGTCTGGATATCGAGCTGCAGGTGATCAACCAGATGGGCTTCCCCGGCTACTTCCTGATCGTGATGGAGTTTATCCAGTGGTCGAAGGATAACGGTGTGCCGGTCGGCCCGGGCCGCGGTTCCGGCGCCGGTTCGCTGGTGGCCTACGCGCTGAAGATCACCGATCTCGACCCGCTGGAGTTCGACCTGCTGTTCGAACGTTTCCTTAACCCGGAGCGTGTCTCAATGCCCGACTTTGACGTCGACTTCTGCATGGAGAAACGCGACCAGGTTATCGAGCACGTGGCGGATATGTATGGCCGCGACGCGGTATCGCAGATCATCACCTTCGGTACCATGGCGGCGAAAGCGGTCATCCGGGATGTGGGCCGCGTGCTGGGTCACCCGTACGGCTTTGTCGACCGCATCTCCAAGCTGGTGCCGCCCGATCCGGGCATGACGCTGGCGAAAGCCTTCGAGGCCGAGCCGCAGCTGCCGGAGATCTACGAGGCGGACGAAGAAGTGAAAGCGCTGATCGACATGGCGCGTAAGCTGGAAGGGGTGACGCGAAACGCCGGTAAGCATGCGGGCGGCGTGGTTATCGCACCGACCAAGATCACCGACTTCGCCCCGCTGTATTGCGATGAGCAGGGGCTGCATCCGGTTACCCAGTTTGACAAGAACGACGTGGAATACGCCGGGCTGGTGAAATTCGACTTCCTCGGTCTGCGTACGCTCACTATCATTAACTGGGCGCTGGAGATGATTAATAAGCGCCGTGAGAAGAACGGTGAAGGGCCGCTGGATATCGCCGCCATCCCGCTGGATGACAAGAAAAGCTTCGACATGCTGCAGCGCTCGGAAACCACTGCGGTCTTCCAGCTTGAATCGCGCGGCATGAAAGATCTGATTAAACGCCTGCAGCCGGACTGCTTCGAAGATATGATCGCTCTGGTGGCCCTGTTCCGCCCGGGCCCGCTGCAGTCGGGGATGGTAGATAACTTTATCGACCGTAAGCACGGCCGAGAAGAGATCTCGTATCCGGACGTGCAGTGGCAGCATGAAAGCCTGAAACCGGTGCTGGAGCCGACCTACGGCATCATCCTGTATCAGGAACAGGTCATGCAGATTGCCCAGGTGCTGTCCGGGTATACCCTCGGCGGCGCGGATATGCTGCGTCGCGCGATGGGTAAGAAAAAGCCGGAGGAGATGGCCAAGCAGCGTTCTATCTTTGAGGATGGGGCGAAGAAAAACGGCATTGACGGCGAACTGGCGATGAAAATCTTTGACCTGGTGGAGAAATTCGCCGGTTACGGGTTTAACAAATCGCACTCCGCCGCGTACGCGCTGGTTTCTTACCAGACGCTATGGCTTAAGGCGCACTATCCGGCTGAGTTTATGGCGGCGGTAATGACCGCCGATATGGATAACACCGAGAAGGTCGTTGGCCTGGTGGACGAGTGCTGGCGGATGGGGCTGAAAATTTTGCCGCCTGATATTAACTCCGGCCTGTACCATTTCCACGTCAACGACGACGGCGAGATCGTCTACGGTATCGGCGCCATCAAGGGCGTCGGCGAAGGGCCGATCGAAGCGATCATTGAGGCGCGCAACAACGGCGGTTATTTCCGCGAGCTGTTCGACCTCTGCGCGCGGACCGATATTAAAAAGCTCAACCGTCGCGTGCTGGAAAAGCTGATTATGTCCGGGGCGTTCGATCGTCTCGGTCCGCACCGTGCGGCGCTGATGAATTCGCTGGGCGATGCGCTGAAAGCCGCCGACCAGCACGCCAAAGCCGAGGCCATCGGCCAGGCTGATATGTTCGGCGTACTGGCGGAAGAGCCTGAGCAGATTGAACAGTCCTACGCCAGCTGCCAGCCGTGGCCTGAGCAGGTGGTGCTGGATGGTGAAAGGGAGACCCTGGGGCTGTACCTGACCGGGCACCCGATTAACCAGTATCTTAAAGAGATTGAGCGCTACGTCGGCGGCGTGAGGCTCAAAGACATGCATCCGACCGATCGTGGAAAAGTGACCACGGCGGCGGGGCTGGTGATTGCGGCGCGGGTAATGGTCACCAAGCGCGGCAATCGTATCGGCATCTGTACCCTGGATGACCGTTCCGGGCGGCTGGAAGTGATGTTATTCACCGACGCGCTGGATAAATATCAGCAGTTGCTGGAAAAAGACCGCATACTTATCGTCAGCGGACAGGTCAGCTTTGATGACTTTAGCGGGGGGCTTAAAATGACTGCCCGTGAAGTCATGGACATTGACGAAGCCCGGGAAAAATATGCTCGCGGGCTTGCTATCTCGCTGACGGACAGGCAAATTGATGACCAGCTTTTAAACCGACTCCGTCAGTCTCTGGAACCCCACCGTTCGGGAACCATTCCAGTGCACCTCTACTATCAGAGGGCGGATGCACGCGCGCGGTTGCGTTTCGGCGCAACATGGCGCGTCTCTCCGAGCGATCGTTTACTCAACGATCTGCGTGGCCTTATCGGCTCGGAGCAGGTGGAACTGGAGTTTGACTAATACAGGAATACTATGAGTCTGAATTTCCTAGATTTTGAACAGCCGATTGCAGAGCTGGAAGCGAAAATCGATTCCCTGACTGCGGTAAGCCGTCAGGATGAGAAACTGGATATTAACATCGACGAAGAAGTGCATCGTCTGCGCGAGAAAAGCGTAGAGCTGACGCGCAAAATCTTCTCCGATCTCGGTGCATGGCAGGTTGCGCAACTGGCGCGCCACCCGCGCCGTCCTTACACCCTGGATTATGTCCGCCTGGCGTTCGACGAGTTTGACGAACTGGCCGGTGACCGTGCCTACGCTGACGATAAAGCGATTGTCGGCGGTATCGCGCGTCTTGATGGTCGTCCGGTGATGATCATTGGCCATCAGAAAGGTCGCGAAACCAAAGAAAAAATTCGTCGCAACTTTGGTATGCCGGCCCCGGAAGGCTACCGCAAAGCGCTGCGCCTGATGGAGATGGCTGAGCGGTTTAAAATGCCGATCATCACCTTCATCGACACCCCGGGCGCCTACCCGGGCGTTGGCGCGGAAGAGCGCGGCCAGTCGGAAGCGATCGCTCGCAATCTGCGTGAAATGTCGCGTCTGAGCGTGCCGGTGATCTGCACCGTGATCGGCGAAGGCGGCTCCGGCGGCGCGCTGGCGATCGGCGTGGGCGACAAGGTCAACATGCTGCAGTACAGCACCTATTCGGTGATTTCGCCGGAAGGCTGTGCCTCCATTCTGTGGAAGAGTGCGGATAAAGCGCCGCTGGCTGCGGAAGCGATGGGCATTATCGCCCCGCGTCTGAAAGAGCTGAAGCTGATCGATTCTATCGTTCCGGAACCGCTGGGCGGCGCCCACCGCAACCCGGAAGCGATGGCGGCAAACCTGAAAGCGCAGCTGCTGGCGGACCTGGCCGATCTCGATCTTCTCAGCGAAGAAGAGCTGCTTAACCGCCGCTATCAACGTCTGATGAGCTACGGTTACGCCTAAGTATTCCGCTAGCGAAAAAGACTAAGGGCCGGATTTTCCGGCCCTTTTTTTATGTGCGATGCGCCCAGGGGATTGCTATGATGCTGGACTTAGGTGAATACCAGGAGGAAAGCGTGAATATCATCGCCATCATGGGGCCTCACGGCGTCTATCACAAAGACGAGCCGATCAAAGAACTGGAAGTGGCGCTGCAGCGCCAGGGCTTTCAGACCATCTGGCCGCAAAACAGCGCCGACCTGCTGCAGTTTATCGAGCACAACCCGCGCATCTGCGGCGTGATCTTCGACTGGGATGAGTACAGCGTCGATCTGTGCAGCGATATCAATCAGCTCAATGAATATCTGCCTCTGTACGCCTTTATTAACGCCCACTCGACGATGGATGTCAGCAGTCAGGATCTGCGCATGACGCTGTGGTTCTTCGAATATGCGCTGGGACTCTCCGAAGAGATCGCCACCCGCATCGGGCAGTATACCCGCGAGTACCTGGACAATATCACCCCGCCGTTTACCCGCGCGCTGTTTAACTATGTGCAGGAGGGTAAATATACCTTTTGTACGCCGGGTCATATGGGCGGCAGCGCCTATCAGAAAAGCCCAGTGGGCTGCCTGTTCTATGACTTTTTTGGCGGGAATACGCTGAAGGCGGATGTCTCGATTTCGGTCACCGAGCTGGGCTCTCTGCTGGATCATACCGGCCCGCATCTGGAGGCGGAGGAGTATATCGCTCGCGCCTTTGGCGCCGAGCAAAGCTATATGGTGACCAACGGTACCTCAACGTCCAATAAAATTGTCGGCATGTACTCGGCGCCAGCCGGCAGCACGCTGCTGATTGACCGTAACTGTCACAAATCGCTGGCCCACCTGCTGATGATGAGCGATGTGGTTCCCCTGTGGCTGAAGCCGACCCGCAACGCGCTGGGGATCCTCGGCGGTATTCCCCGGCGCGAGTTTACCCGCGACAGTATTCAGCAGAAAGTGCGCGACACGGGCGGGGCGCAGTGGCCCGTGCATGCGGTGATCACCAACTCCACCTACGATGGCCTGCTCTACAACACCACCTGGCTTAAAGAGACGCTCGACGTCCCATCGATCCATTTCGATTCCGCCTGGGTGCCGTATACCCATTTCCATCCGATATATCAGGGGAAAAGCGGCATGAGCGGTGAGCGGATCCCCGGTAAAGTCATCTTCGAGACGCAGTCGACGCATAAGATGCTGGCCGCGCTGTCGCAGGCCTCGTTGATCCACATTAAGGGCAACTATGATGAAGAGACCTTTAATGAAGCCTTTATGATGCATACCTCTACATCGCCGAGCTACCCCATCGTCGCGTCGATTGAGACCGCGGCGGCGATGCTGCGCGGTAACTCCGGTAAGCGCCTGATCCAGCGCTCCATTGAGCGGGCGCTGGACTTCCGCAAAGAGGTGCAGCGACTGCGCGAAGAGTCGGACGGCTGGTTCTTTGATATCTGGCAGCCGGAAGCGGTGGATAAAGCCGAGTGCTGGCCGGTAGCGCCGGGCGAAGACTGGCACGGTTTCAAAGATGCCGATGCGGATCATATGTATCTCGATCCGGTGAAGGTCACCATTCTGACGCCGGGCATGGACGAGCAGGGGAATATGGATGAAGAGGGGATCCCGGCGGCGCTGGTGGCGAAGTTCCTCGACGAGCGGGGCGTGGTGGTAGAGAAAACGGGCCCCTACAACCTGCTGTTCCTCTTTAGCATCGGTATCGATAAAACCCGGGCGATGGGGCTGCTGCGCGGCCTGACCGAGTTTAAGCGTGCCTACGATCTCAATCTGCGGGTGAAGAATATGCTGCCGGATCTGTACGCCGAAGATCCCGACTTCTACCGCAATATGCGGATCCAGGATCTGGCGCAGGGGATCCACCGCTTGATCCGCCAGCACCAGCTGCCGCAGCTGATGCTCAGCGCCTTTGACGTCCTGCCGGAAATGAAAATGACGCCGCATCATGCCTGGCAGCGCCAGATTAAAGGTGAGGTGGAAACTATTGAACTGGAGAACCTGGTGGGCCGGATTTCGGCCAACATGATCCTCCCTTATCCGCCGGGGGTACCGCTGCTGATGCCAGGAGAGATGATCACGGAGGAGAGCCGGGCGGTGCTCGACTTCCTGCTGATGCTCTGCTCCATAGGACGTCATTACCCGGGGTTTGAGACCGATATTCACGGCGCGAAGCGCGATGAGGACGGCGTTTATCGGGTACGAGTCTTAAAAAATGACGAAAGGCTTGCGCGTTAACGGCGCGCACGAGTAACGTGGCTGGCTTAACAGAAGGAGTTTGACCATGCTGGGTTTGAAACGGGTTCACCATATTGCCATCATTGCGACCGACTACGCCCGCAGTAAAGCGTTCTATTGCGATACTCTGGGGTTTACGCTGCAAAGCGAGTTTTATCGCGCCGAGCGTGACTCCTGGAAAGGCGATCTGGCGCTCAACGGCGAGTATGTGATTGAGCTGTTCTCGTTCCCGTTTCCGCCAGCCCGCCCAAGTCGTCCGGAAGCCTGCGGGCTGCGTCATCTGGCCTTTAGCGTGGATGATATCGACGCTGCGGTAGCGCATTTGACTGCGCATGGCGTGGAGTGCGAAGCGATTCGCGTCGATCCCTTTACCGGTAAACGCTTTACCTTCTTTAGCGATCCGGACGACCTGCCGCTGGAAATATATCAGCAGTAAACCTTGCCAGCGCGACCCTGGCCCGGTAACGTGCCGGGCCATCACTTCTTGGTATGTTTGTGGTTATGACGGCTGACATTGCGCATACGCTTCATCCCCATCGCCAGCTGCTGGTGGCCTTCAGCGGCGGTCTGGACTCGACGGTTCTTCTGCATCAGCTGGTGCTGCTGCGGGAACAGGATCCCTCGCTGACGCTGCGGGCGGTGCATGTTCACCACGGCCTTAGCGCCCACGCAGACGACTGGGTGGCGCACTGTCGGCAGATTTGCCAGCAGTGGCAGGTGCCGTTGGTGGTGCATCGCGTGACGTTAGCCCGGGGCGGCCTGGGCGTCGAGGCCCATGCCCGTGCGGCGCGCTATCAGGCCTTTCAGGATACGCTCAATGCCGGCGAGGTGTTAGTGACCGCCCAGCACCAGGATGACCAGTGCGAAACGCTGCTGCTGGCGTTAAAACGCGGCAGCGGTCCTACTGGTCTGTCGGCGATGGCGCCATCCTCTGCCTTTGCCGACAGCCGACTACTGCGTCCTCTCCTCAATGAAACCCGCGAATCGCTACGCCAGTGGGCGCTCGCCCATCAGTTGTCGTGGATTGAAGATGAGAGTAATCAGGACGATACCTATGACCGCAACTTTCTGCGCCTGCGGGTGATCCCGCTGCTGCGCGAGCGCTGGCCGCACTTTAGCGAGGCCGTCGCCCGCAGCGCCAGTCTGTGCGCCGAGCAGGAGCAACTGCTGGACGAGATACTGGCGGCGGAGCTCGCGTCGCTGGCGGCCGAAGACGGGTCGCTGGCTATCGCACCACTGACGTCGATGAGTTCTCCCCGCCGCGCGGCGCTGCTGCGTCGCTGGCTCGCCGGGCAGCGGGCGCCGATGCCTGCCCGCGAGGTGCCGGAGCGCCTCTGGCACGAGGTGGCGCTGGCGCGGGAAGATGCCAGCCCCTGCCTGCGGTTGGGGGAATTTACCGTCCGTCGTTTTCAGCAGCGCTTGTACTGGGTGAGATATGTACCCGGGCAGGCGGATAGCGTCCAGCACTGGCCCGACTGGCGCCAGCCGCTGCGGCTGGCGGACGGTCTCGGCGAGCTGATGCTGCAGCCGGGCGGCAGGCTGCGCCCGCCCTCGGCGGATGAGCCGATCACCGTCCGCTTTCGCGCCAGCGGCAATCTGCATATCGTCGGGCGTCATGGCGGCCGTAAGCTAAAGAAGATCTGGCAGGAGCTGGGCGTTGCTCCGTGGCGACGAGACACCACGCCGCTGCTGTTTTACGGTGAAACGCCGATTGCCGCAGCGGACAATCTGTTTGTGACCCACGAAGGTGAAGTCAAAGACGGGGAAGGGGTCAGTCTGACATGGAGGAAAACGGGCGGTTAAGCCCGTTTTGATTCAGGATTCGCTCACCACCACGGTGCCGATTTCCGGGTGACTGAAGCTGGCGATTTTATCCAGGCGCAGCTCGCGGACGTTGCCGGCGAGTTCGACCACCAGATACTCGATATTTTTACGCGAGATTAGATCGCTGGCCTTCGCCTGCAGCTGTTCGCCATCCTTCAGCGCCAGCGTCAGCACCAGGTGATGCTGGCAGGCCAGCTCCAGGTTGTCGTAATCATCGCAGTTAATGGGTTGATAAGTATCATTCATTGACATAATCGCTCACCAGTAAGTTTGCTGCCGCATAAGCGGCCTTTTCCCTGACTGACTCCGAAAGGGCCTCATCCGCCGCAATCTCATTTAATACTTTCAACACGCAACCCAGCGCATCCGGGATATACCCTAAGTCTCCGCTGGCTATTTCCGCATACCGCTTGCGTATTAACTCACAATAGTGGTCCACATGCCCTCCTGTCAGCGTTCTGACTCAACCGTGGGATGCAAGTTTAAGCCTACGAAGATAAACTCTGTTTAGCAAGGGAACTATATCATAGTCATTTAAGCAATTTCAGCAGGATGAAACAGGTTGCTGCGATTGCTGACAGCCTTTTGCCGCCAGTTTCGCTACAATGTACGCCATTTTTTTCAGGAGTTTATTCATGGCGCTGAAAGCGACGATATATAAAGCCGCGGTGAATGTAGCCGATCTGGATCGCAACCAGTTTCTGGATGCTAACCTGACGCTGGCGCAGCACCCGTCGGAAACCCAGGAGCGCATGATGCTGCGCCTGCTGGCGTGGATCAAATATGCCGATGAACGGCTGCAGTTTACGCGCGGCCTTTCGTCAGACGACGAGCCGGAGCTGTGGCTGCTTAACGATCATCTCGGGGTTGATCTGTGGATCGAGCTGGGGCTGCCGGACGAGAAACGTATCAAGAAAGCCTGCTCGCGGGCGCAGGCGGTGGCGTTGTTCGCCTATAACAGCCGGGCGGCTGAAATCTGGTGGCAGCAAAATCAGAACAAGCTTGCGGCGTACCCGAAGCTGACCATCTGGTATCTTGATGATGCCCAGCTGGCGCAGCTTAGCGCTTTTGCCGACCGCACGATGACGCTGCAGGCCACTTTGCAGGAGGGGAGCATCTGGTTATCCGATGCTCAGAATAATCTGGAAATTCAGCTTACCGCCTGGCAAGCGCCGGCATGATTACTATCAGCCGCAGTGTGGCCATTGCTGACAACGAGATCACGCTGGAAGGTATTCGCGCCCAGGGGGCCGGGGGCCAGCACGTGAACAAAGCGTCGACCGCGATCCATCTGCGCTTCGATATTAAAGCCTCGAGCCTGCCGGCGTTTTACAAAGAGCGCCTGCTCGCCGCCAGCCATCACTTAATTTCTGCTGACGGTGTGGTTATCATTAAGGCTCAGGAATATCGCAGTCAGGAGATGAACCGCGAAGCGGCGATCGCCCGGCTGGTGGCCCTTATCAAAGAATTAACCGCAGTGCAAAAAAGTCGCCGGGAGACGCGACCGACTCGGGCATCCAAAGAGCGTCGCCTTGCTTCTAAGGCGCAAAAGTCCTCAGTCAAGGCGCTGCGTGGAAAAGTTCGCCAGTGAAGGCGTCGGCGAACGGGTGGAATGGATCATAAGGAAAGTAGAGTGAAGAAAATCATATTCTCCGTGATAGCGGCCTGTTCGCTGTTCGCGCTGTTTGGTTGTAACCATCGCGCCGAAAATGACACGGTTCAGCCGGCAGCGATGGAAGAGCTCAAACCGATGCAGCAAAGCTGGCGTGGGGTGCTGCCCTGCGCGGATTGCGAAGGCATCGACACCTCGCTGTTCCTGGAAAAAGACGGTACCTGGGTGATGAATGAGCACTACCAGGGCGCTGGTCGTGAACCATCTTCCTTTGCCTCTTACGGCACCTGGGCGCGTACAGCGGATAAGCTGGTACTGACCAACAGCAAGGGCGAAAAATCGTACTTTCGCGCGAAGGGCGACAAGCTGGAGATGCTCGACCGCAACGGGAGTCCCATTCAGTCTCCTCTCAACTATACCCTGGAGCCGGTGAAGGCCAGCCTGCCGACCACCCCGATGGCGATGCGTGGCATGTACTTCTATATGGCCGATGCGGCAACCTTTACTGATTGCGCGACCGGTAAACGCGTCGCGGTGGCGAACAATGCCCAGCTTGAGCGGGATTATGCCGCTGCCCGCGGCAATGATTCACGTCCGGTTCTGCTGGTGGTGGAAGGGCACTTTACCCTCGAGGCGAACCCGGATACCGGCGAAATGATGAAAACGCTGATGACGGATCAGGCCGGCAAATTTATTCCAGGGAAAGACTGCGGACACTGATTGTCCGGCTCCTGCCCGGGAAACGGGCAGGAGATACGCCTCAGCGGTAGCCGGCCAGCGGACTTCGGTTATGGTGGTTTTACCGTCCCCCCCTTTTCCACCAACCATAGCGCACGAATCATGAGCCTCATGACGGGTGGGAAAGGGCAAATCGTTCTTTTACTCCGCACCGGCCTTCGGATTGTTCACCAGATACAGCGCGACGTGGCTCACGGAAGAGGGACTGAAGGCGCGGATCCCAAACGAAGTGACGCCGAGGCTGGAGAAGAAGAGCAGGTCGCCGGAACGTAGGTCGCTTTCGGCGATTTCGCGCAGTCCGCTGCCGGCAATCGAGCTTTGGCGCTGGAGGGGGACCGCCCATGGCAGTGAGCGGCTATCGGTAGCGGATGCGGAAGGGGCGTTGCGGCCGACGTCTACAGTGCAGGCGGTAGGCAGGAGCAGGGCGGAGGTCAGCAGCCCGCTACTGAGGAGAGGTCCAGTCACGGGTGCAGTACTTGTAAAAAAAAGGCCCTGACATCCGTTCAGGGCCCTGGTTGGGTGATTAGCCTTTTATCGCTTTAACCAGATATTCCACAATATCCCCGGTCTTAATCAGCTGCTTCTCACCGTTGCGACGATACTTGTATTCGATATCGTCATTGTCGAGGTTACGATCGCCCAGCACGATGGTGTGCGGGATACCGATCAGCTCCATATCTGCGAACATCACGCCCGGACGCTCTTTACGATCGTCCATCAGCACTTCAATACCCTGGGCGCTCAGCTCGGCGTACAGTTTCTCCGCCAGCTCCTGCACACGGTAAGATTTGTGCATGTTCATCGGCAGGATCGCCACCTGGAACGGCGCAATCGCATCCGGCCAGACGATACCGCGATCGTCAAAGTTCTGCTCAATCGCCGCCGCCACTACGCGAGTGACCCCGATACCATAGCAGCCCATCGTCAGGATCTGGTTGCGGCCATCTTCGCCCTGGACCGCGGCTTTCATCGCCTCGGAGTACTTCGTCCCCAGCTGGAAGATATGACCCACTTCGATACCGCGCTTGATAAGCAGGGTACCTTTGCCGTCCGGGCTCGGATCGCCGGCGACGACGTTACGGATGTCCGCGACTTCCGGCGTGGCGACATCGCGGTCCCAGTTGATGCCGAAGTAGTGTTTGCCATCGATGTTGGCGCCGGCGGCGAAATCGCTCATCACCGCCACAGTACGGTCGATAATCACCGGCACCGGCAGGTTCACCGGACCCAGAGAGCCCGGACCGGCTTTCACCAGGGCGCGGATCTCTTCTTCGGTGGCGAAGGTCAGCGGGCTGGCGACCTGCGGCAGTTTTTCCGCTTTCACTTCGTTCAGCTCGTGATCGCCGCGCACCAGCAGGGCAACCAGCGGGGAAGCGCTATCTTCAACCGCTTTCACCAGCAGGGTTTTCACGGTTTTTTCGATCGGCAGGTTGAACTGCTCAACCAGCTCGGCGATGGTTTTGGCGTTCGGCGTGTCGACCAGGGTCATCTCCTGGGTGGCGGCCGCGCGCGGCGTTTTCGGCGCAACGGCTTCCGCAAACTCGATGTTTGCCGCGTAGTCGGAGCTGTCGGAGAAGATCACATCGTCTTCGCCGCTCTGCGCCAGCACCTGGAATTCATGAGAGGCGCTGCCGCCGATAGAGCCGGTATCAGCCTGTACCGCGCGGAAGTCCAGCCCCATGCGGCTGAAGATTTTACTGTAAGCGGCGTACATCGCATCGTAGGTTTCCTGCAGCGATTCCTGCGAAGTATGGAAAGAGTACGCATCTTTCATCAGGAATTCGCGGGAGCGCATCACGCCGAAACGCGGACGCACTTCGTCGCGGAATTTGGTCTGGATCTGATAGAAGTTCAGCGGCAGCTGCTTATAGGAGTTCAGCTCGTTGCGGATCAGGTCGGTGATGACCTCTTCGTGGGTTGGACCGAGGACGAACGGACGATCGCCACGATCGGCAATGCGCAGCAGTTCCGGGCCGTACTGCTCCCAGCGACCGCTCTCCTGCCATAGTTCAGATGGCTGAACGACCGGCATTAACACCTCGATCGCACCGGCGTTGTTCATCTCTTCACGCACGATGTTTTCGACTTTTTTCAGGACGCGCACGCCGGTCGGCAGCCAGGTGTATAACCCGGAGGCCAGCTTGCGGATCATCCCGGCGCGCAGCATCAGCTGGTGGCTGATTACCTCGGCGTCGGCAGGTGTCTCCTTCAGAGTGGAGAGCAGATATTGGCTAGTACGCATGTTGTAACGGTTCCAGTTAAACGAGCGGAACAGGCTGGTTGCCCAGCCTGAAACAAAAAAAGTGGTTTAGTTTACCAGTGTGGCAAAGATGCCAAAAGAGAGGAAAATAAAATTAGCGCGCTTCGAGGGCAAAGACTTCAAAACCGGCGGCAGTCACCCGCCAGCGGACGTTGAAATCCAGCAGCCAGACGGCGTAATTTTTACCTGCCTCTTCTTCCTTACGATAGGCCGGACGCGGATCCTGCGCCAGCACCTCTCGGATAAACGCCTTCAGATGCGGATAACGCTTCTCCAGATGCAAAAGCTGCGTTTCGACCTCGGCGGTAAAACTGACGACCTGATCCGCCTGCGGTGCCTGTTGCGCGTAGCTGGCGTGCGCGTTGGGCAGCGCTTCGGCAAACGGCAGATAGGGTTTGATGTCGACCACCGGCGTACCGTCGACGAGATCGAGGCTGCCGAGCTCCAGTATCACCTGCTCTTTTTGACAGCGAACGCCCTTCAGCTCAACCAGCGACATGCCAATGGGATTGGGGCGAAACGTGGAGCGGGTGGCGAAGACGCCCATACGCGCGTTGCCCCCGAGACGGGGAGGGCGCACCGTCGGACGCCAGCCGCCTTCCATGGTCTGATGAAACACAAACAAGATCCACAGATGGCTGAAGCTTTCCAGACCACGCACGGCGTCGGCCTGGTTGTAGGGCGCGATCAGATGGAGTTCTCCGCCGCCGTGCTTGACCAGACCCGGCTGGCGAGGCACGGCAAACTTCTCTTTATACGGCGAGCGGATAACGCCTATCTGCGCGAACTGAAATGCACTCATTGCGCCGATACGTTAAGCGCCGAGCCCAGACAAACCGCCTGACGGTAGCAGCCTGGGGTACCGCTGGTCACTTCGCAGCGGTGCAGCAGGACAGCATTGGCTTTCATTCGTGCGGCATTAATCTGCAGGCGCTTGCGGGCGGTAGGGATATTCGGCGGAGAATCCTGATTCGAAGCCTGGCAGGACTCGCCAGACACTTCACCCAGATCGCGGAACGGTTTACCTACCAGCTCTGACGCATCGGTATAAATACGTACCGGCGCCGGACGGGTTGCGCGTGGTTTGGTCGGCTCCGATTTAACCGGAGGAGTTGCAGTGCTTTGAACAGGCTCGACGGGAGATCTGCTTAGCATGGAACAACCGCTTAACATGAGTGCTATCAAACAGACCGGTAAAGCACGCATAATATTTCCTCAATGAATAAAAAACAGGGCGTTATTGAATCAGGTGCTTGCATAAATGACAAGACGGGCGTGAAGCCCGTCCTGAATGATATTACGGTGAGAAAAGATTACCAGCCTTTCACTGCGCCGCCGTTAAAGATCTTGTTTGCTGCTTCGTAAACTTCATCGCTCTGGTAAGCCTGAACGAATTTTTTCACATTCTCAGCATCTTTATTGTCTTCACGCGCCACGATCAGGTTCACGTACGGCGACTCTTTCCCTTCAACAAAGATGCCGTCTTTCGCCGGGGTCAGGCCAATCTGGCTGGCGTAAGTGGTGTTGATAACGGCCAGCGCAATCTGCGCGTCGTCGAGAGAACGCGGCAGCTGCGGCGCTTCCAGTTCAACAATCTTCAGGTTTTTCGGGTTCTCGACGATATCCAGTGAGGTCGGCAGCAGGCCAACGCCGTCTTTCAGTTTGATCAGGCCCACCTGCTGCAGCAGCAGCAGAGAACGACCGAGGTTGGTCGGATCGTTAGGGACGGCGATCTGCGAGCCCGGCTGCAGTTCGTCCAGCGATTTGATTTTCTTCGAGTAACCCGCGATCGGATAGACGAAGGTATTGCCGACAGCCACCAGCTTGTAGCCGCGGTCTTTAATCTGCTGGTCGAGGTACGGTTTATGCTGGAAGGCGTTGACGTCGATATCACCTTTGCTCAGCGCTTCGTTCGGCAGAACGTAATCGTTGAAGGTCACCAGCTCAACGTCAAGGCCATACTTCTCTTTTGCCACTTTCTGCGCGACTTCAGCGACCTGCTGCTCCGCCCCGACGATAACGCCGACTTTAATATGATTCGGATCTTTTTCATCCTGACCGCAACCCACCAGCGCCAGAGAACCGATTAACGCACCAACTGCCGCAAAGGTTTTGAAATTAAAGGCCATGTTATTTCCTTCCTGTAAGAATGAGTGTTGTCTGCCAATAACGTTATTTATGAGTCACAGCCCGGACGATGCGATCGCCAGAGAATTGAATTAAATAAACCAGAATAACCAGCAATACCAGTACGGTATTCATCACGGTGGCGTTGTAGCCGATATAGCCATACTGATAACCAATCTGCCCCAAACCGCCGGCGCCCACCGCGCCGCCCATGGCGGAATAGCCCACCAGGGTGATAAGAGTGATAGTGGCGGCGTTGACCAGACCCGGCAGCGCTTCAGGCAGCAGAACCTTACGCACGATCTGCAGCGGCGTAGCGCCCATTGCCCGGGAGGCTTCAATAAGGCCTGTCGGGATCTCCAGCAGCGCGTTCTCCACCATGCGAGCGATAAACGGCGCGGCGCCCACTGTCAACGGCACGATCGCCGCCTGCAGGCCGATTGAGGTGCCGACGATCACGCGGGTAAACGGAATCATCCAGACCAACAGGATAATGAACGGGATGGAGCGGAAAATGTTCACCAGCGCCGACAGCGTCCGGTACAGTTTAGCATTGGCGACGATTTGCCCCGGACGGGTCACGTACAGCAGCACGCCCACCGGCAGACCAAGGACAAAACCGAAGAAGCCGGAGACAAAGGTCATTGCCAGCGTTTCCCATACGCCGCGCAATAGCAGCCACATCATTGCCTCAGACATAACCCAATACCTCTACTTTTACATGATGTTCCTGCAGCCAGGCGATAGCCGCCTGAGTGTCTTCCTGTGTACCGTGCATTTCAGTCAGCATGATGCCGAACTTCACCCCGCCGGCATAATCCATCTGCGCGCTAATAATGTTGTTATTCACGTTGAAGCGACGCGCGGTTTCAGAAAGCAGCGGCGCATCGACGGAGTGGCCGGTAAATTCCATGCGCAGCATTGGTACGCTATCCGCTGTAGCGGTAGGTTTCAGGCGCGCCTGGTAGTCATCCGGAATATCCAGGTGCAGGGTCGACTGAATAAACTGCTGGGCCAGCGGCGTCTTCGGATGGGAGAAGACTTCGCTCACCGTGTCCTGCTCAATCAACTGGCCGTTGCTAATCACTGCCACGCAGTCGCAAATGCGTTTCACCACATCCATTTCGTGGGTGATCAGTAGGATGGTCAGCCCCAGACGACGGTTAATATCTTTCAGCAGTTCGAGAATGGAACGGGTGGTGGCCGGATCCAGGGCGCTGGTGGCTTCATCGCACAGCAGTACCTTGGGGTTACTGGCCAGCGCGCGGGCAATGGCGACACGCTGTTTCTGACCGCCGGAGAGATTAGCCGGATAGCTGTCGTGCTTATCACCCAGGCCGACAAGATCCAGCAGCTCCGTCACGCGGCGTTTGATTTCTGCCTGTGGCGTGTTATCCAGCTCCAGAGGTAACGCCACGTTGCCGAAAACGGTGCGGGATGCCAGCAGGTTAAAATGCTGGAAAATCATGCCAATCTGACGGCGAGCGCGGGTTAGCTCTTTTTCCGACAGCGCAGTCAGCTCCTGACCGTCAACCTGTACGCTGCCCTCGGTCGGGCGCTCCAGCAGGTTAACGCAGCGAATCAGCGTACTTTTACCGGCGCCGGAGGCACCGATGACGCCGTAAATCTGTCCGGCAGGGACATGCAGGCTGACGTTATTCAGCGCCTGAATGCTGCGATTCCCCTGCTGGAACACTTTGGTGATATTGGAAAGTTTAATCATCAGTTATTTATTATCATTTAGCCGTTTGCCGTGGCATTTTCTTCTGCCGTATCCAGGCGATGCCTGGCAATGAAATGGATGTTAAGGCATCCAGACGTCTAAATCAATCTGACTCTTTATAATGAGCACTTTCTTGCATGCGGAAACATGCGATACTAACGGCACTAGCCTTTTTCAGGAGCAAACCGGTGGCAAAGTCAGTACCCGCAATTTTTCTCGACCGTGACGGCACTATTAATGTCGATCATGGCTACGTCCACGAAATCGACAATTTTGAATTTATCGATGGCGTCATTGACGCAATGCGCGAACTAAAAGAGATGGGCTACGCGCTGGTGCTGGTCACTAACCAGTCCGGTATTGCTCGCGGTAAATTTACCGAAGCCCAGTTTGAAACGCTGACCGAATGGATGGACTGGTCTCTGGCAGACCGTGGCGTCGATCTGGACGGTATCTATTATTGCCCGCATCACCCGCAGGGTGCGGTTGAGGAGTACCGTCAGACCTGTGATTGCCGTAAACCGCATCCGGGGATGCTGATCTCCGCTCGCGATTATCTGCATATCGATATGGCCGCTTCCTATATGGTAGGGGACAAACTGGAAGATATGCAGGCTGCAGCGGCCGCTGATGTCGGTACTAAAGTGCTGGTGCGTACCGGTAAGCCTGTTACTGAAGAAGCGGAAAAAGCCGCGGACTGGGTGCTAAATAGCCTGACAGAGCTGCCGGCGGCGATTAAAAAGCAGCAAAAATAAGCGTTACGTATAAAAGATGAGCGGTTGAAATAAAATTGTATTTTTCCGCTTGTCATTCCCGGCGGGCTCCCTATAATGCGCCTCCATCGACACGGCGGATGTGAATCACTTCACACAAACAGCCAGTTCGGTTGAAGAGAAAAATCCTGAAAAACGGGTTGACTCTGAAAGAGGAAAGCGTAATATACGCCACCTCGCGACAGAGCGCTAAAGCGCGTCGCAACTGCTCTTTAACAATTTATCAGACAATCTGTGTGGGCACTCAAAGTGACATGGA
>NZ_JBEAJG010000037.1:0-90467 GCF_040065235.1 Klebsiella sp. GB_Kp047
TCCCCATGTGAGAGTAGGGAACTGCCAGGCATCAAATAAAACGAAAGGCTCAGTCGAAAGACTGGGCCTTTTGTTTTGTCTGTTGTCTGTCGGTGAGCGCGCTCCTGAGGAGGACAAATCCGCCGGGAGCGGATTTGAACGTTGCGCAGCAACGGCCCGGAGGGTGGCGGGCAGGACGCCCGCCATAAACTGCCAGGCATCAAATAAAGCAGAAAGCTCAGTCGGAAGGCTGAGCTTTTTGTTTTTGCGTTTTAACAAGAACCCCGTCCCGAAAGGTGCGGGGTTTTTTGCTGTGTGGGGTATGCCTCCCCGGTGGCGCTGCGCTTATCGGGGCTACGGATCCTGAGCCACAAAACCTGGTGCGCAGCACCGTCTCCAGGCAGACCACTATGCCGGTTCGCTACTATCAGCAATAATTATCACATTAATAGGTTATCTTGCCATTGCCCTTAGTAATGCTATGGTTTATCTTCCCTGCGTGATGTACCAATGCATCGCTCTCCTGACGGAGAAAATATTAAGCAACTCGCTTATCTTTCATCCTGTTAACTGGTTAAACATTAAATGAAAAAACCGCTAATTGGGATTCTGATTTTCGCTTATGGATTAAGCTCACCTCTGTTTGCTGCCGAAACCGCCAACCTAACGCTTTCCGGGCGGGTCGTGTCAGAAACCTGCAATACTGATATTGTGAATAAACAACTTCTGCAGCGCTGCGGAAAAAATACCTATCTCATTGCCTCGAAAAATATAGCGAATCACGCGCGTGGTGTGGTCACTCGTACAGTGAATTTATCCAATGATACGAGTCGAAAAATAATTATCAGCAGCTACGATTAAATATCTCTCTCTATTTCAGCGCTATTATATTGTGTTCTGCTAAATAATAGCGCTGCATCTTCTTCATATATATTAACGCGTTAGCGAAATTACGGAATTATTCCCGCCGCTGAATACATCACTCCCATTTATGGCGACAATGGGTATGCTTCTCGCCGGTTTTTTGGTTTAATGAGCGATATCATTAACACTTTGTTAACTTGATCTGGTTTATATGACAGCAAATTTGATATACAAAGAGGGATGATTGCCTGTATGGATGCTGCCCGACGTACCTTGCGTTATCTGCTTTGGTTATCGGCTGGCAATATGAGAATAGAAATGAAAATCCTGCTTAACTGGTCGCCGTTGCGCCGGCTCTTCACTTACCTTCAGGAGCGCTTTACCTTTCTGGTGCTGCTCTGCTGGCCAGCGATAATCTGGCTGTTCTGCCGGGTCGGCGTATGGCTTACGGATAACCTGTATGAACTGCTGGGGAAATCACCCGCCCAGTCCTTCACCGTCTATCTGCAGCCGTTTATGACCCCCGGCACGCTGCTGCGCATCTCCATCAGCTGGGTGGTGTTGCTGTTCATTCTCTTCAGCATGGCGATGGCCTTCACCTGGGGTCTGCGCCACTTTATGAACCGCCACAAATAAACCATTCGGGCCGCCGGAAGTCGACGGCCCTTCTTAAGCCCTTACGCCATTTGACCGATCGTTTTGCGAAAACGCAGCAGGGCGATAGTAAAGAACACCGCTCCGATAGCCAGCAAGGTTAAGAACTGCGGCCAGACGATACTGAAGCTGGCGCCGCGGTACAAAATCGCCTGCGCCAGACTGACGAAGTGGGTGGTCGGCATGGTCAACATGATATCCTGAACCAGCTGCGGCATACTTTCCCGCGGCGTGGAGCCGCCGGAGAGCATCTGCAGCGGCAGCAGCACCAGGATCATTAGCAGCCCCAACTGCGGCATTGAGCGGGCGAGGGTGCCCATAAAAATGCCGATTGAGGTAGTGGCGAACAGGCTGAGCGCCACCCCCAGCATAAACAGTAGAATCGACCCCTCAATGGGCACCTGCAACATCCCCTGTACCATCAGCACCAGCGACAAACCGGAGACCACTAGCACCACCAGCCCCATCGACCAGATCTTGGCCATCATGATCTCAAACGGCGTGACCGGCATCACCAGCAGATGCTCGATGGTACCGTGCTCGCGCTCGCGGATCAGCGCCGAGCCGGTGAGGACAATGGCCAGCATGGTGATGTTGTTGATGATCGCCATCACCGCGCCAAAGCGCTCCTGTTCCAGGTTAGGGTTAAAGCGCATTCTTATCGCCAGCTCTACCGGCAGCACGCTGTTGTCCCGATAGCGGGCAATGAAGCTGTTTACTTCGCCGCTAATAATATTCTGGATATAGCCGTTGCCGGTAAAGGCCTGGCTCATGCGCGTGGCGTCGACGTTGACCTGCACTTCCGGCTGGCGGCCGGCCAGCACATCGCGCTGGAAGTTAGGCGGAATATTGATGGCGAAAGTGTAGCGCCCGGCATCCAGGCCGGCGTCCATCTCATCGGCGGTAATCAGCTCCGGTTCGAGAAACCAGGGGCGGTAGAATGCGTTAATAATGCGTGAAGAGAGCTGCGACTTATCCATATCGGCAACCGCAATCGGCGCCAGGTGTAGCGAGCCGGGCATCACCGTGGCTGAGGAGTACACCGACACCGTAAAAGCAAACACGATCAACGCCAGCATCGCTTTATCACCCAGCAGGCTACGCAGCTCTTTGACGCCAAGATTATAAATATTGCGTAATCCGCGCATCACCCCTCCTGTTTCTTCAGCAGCAGCACGCTCAGCCCGAGCACCAGCGGCACTGCAATCAGTAGTGGAATAAAGGAGCCCCACAAATCGCTGAGATTCAGCGCCTTGGAGAAGGTGCCGCGGGCGATAGTCAGGAAGTGGCTGGTCGGGTAGATTTGCCCAATCCAGCGCCCGGGGCCTTCCAGCGACGCTACCGGATCGATCATCCCGGAGAACTGGGTCGCCGGAATTAGCGTAATGATGGCGGTGCCGAAGATGGCGGCGATTTGACTCTTCATAAAGGTTGAGATCAGTAGTCCCAGTCCGGTGGCGATGGTGACATACAGCAGCGCCGCCAGGCTCAGCGTCAGGAAGCTGCCCTTATGTGATACGCCAAAGACGAAGACCGACAGCGCACACAGCAGAAAAAAGTTAAACATTCCCAGCACGATGTAAGGCACCTGCTTGCCGAGCAGGAATTCGCTGCGGGTGGTCGGCGTCACGTACAGGTTGATGATCGACCCGAGCTCCTTCTCACGTACCACGCTCAGGGCGCTGAGCATCGCCGGGATCATCATCAGCAGCAGCGGGATCACCGCCGGGACGATGGCCGGCAGGCTCTTCACGTCCGGGTTATAGCGATAGCGGGTCTCGATGGAGATGAGCGAGGTATCGCGCGGCGGGCTGCTCTGCCGGCCGGCCATCTCCTGCAGCCAGGCGAGATGCATGGCCTGCACGTAGCCGCGCACCGTCTCCGCGCGGTTTGGCATTGCGCCATCCACCCAGACGCCGATTTGTACCGGCGTGCCGCGGGCGATATCGCGGCCAAAGTTCGGCGGGATCTCTATCGCCACCGCCAGTTCGCCGTCGCGCATCCGCCGGTCGAGCTCATCGTAACTGCGCAGCGGCGCCTGTTCGATGAAGTAGCGTGAGCCGGCGATATTCTGCGACCAGCCCTGACTGCTGAGGGTTTGATCGCGATCGAGTACCGCAAAGTGCAGATCCTCGACGTCCATGCTGATCCCATAGCCCATGATAAACATCAGGATCACCGTTCCCAGCAGCGCCAGCGTCGAGCGTACCGGATCGCGGCGCAGCTCCAGCGCTTCGCGGCGGCTGTAGCTGAACAGCCGTTGCAGACTGAAGGCCTGGCGCGGGGCCGCGCGTTCTGGATGGGATGCTGCAGCAGGCGCAGGTTCCTCAGGAACTGCGGCGGTTGGCTGCGCCTCCTGGAGCCAGGCGATAAACGCCTCTTCGAGGCTGGCGGCACCGCGCTGTTCGACCAGCGCCTGCGGCGTATCGCTGGCCAGTACCTTGCCGGCGTGCATCAGCGAGATGCGGTCGCAGCGTTCCGCCTCATTCATAAAGTGGGTGGAGATAAAAATGGTCACCCGATCCTGACGCGCGAGGTCGACCATCAGCTGCCAGAACATATCCCGTGCCACTGGATCGACCCCGGAGGTGGGTTCGTCGAGGATCAGCATTTCCGGGCGATGGATGACCGCCACCGCCAGCGACAGACGCTGACGGATGCCCAACGGCAGGGCGGTGGGCAGGGCGTCTTCCACCTCGCTGAGCATGAAGCGCTCGCTCATTTCCGCCACCCGACCGGGGATTTCGCCGTCCGGAATATGAAACAGGCGGGCGTGCAGTTCGAGGTTTTGCCGGACGGTCAGTTCGCTATAGAGCGAGAAGGCCTGCGACATATAGCCCACCCGCTGGCGGGTGGCGATATCCTTCGGATCGACCGGCTGGCCGAACAACCAGGCTTCGCCTTCGCTGGCGGGCAGCAGGCCGGTGAGCATCTTCATGGTGGTGGATTTGCCGCAGCCGTTGGAGCCGAGGAAGCCGAAGATTTCACCGCGCGCGATGCGGAAGTTAACGTGGTCGACGGCGACGAAGTCGCCAAAGCGCATGGTCAGCCCACGGGCTTCGATGGCGATCTCTTCCTCGCGGTCGTCGCGCGGCGGGATTACCACCGCCTTATGCGCCTGGCGCTGCGCTTCCGGTAGCAGGGCGATAAACGCCTGCTCCAGCGTCTGGCTGCCGGTCTGCACTTTCAGCTCCGCAGCGGTACCGGTCGCCAGCACCTCGCCGGCGTTCATCGCCACCAGCCAGTCAAAGCGCTCAGCCTCTTCCATATAGGCGGTGGCCACCAGCACGCTCATCTCCGGCTGGCGCTGACGAATGCTGTCGATAAGCTCCCAGAACTGCGCCCGGGAAAGCGGGTCGACGCCGGTGGTAGGTTCATCGAGGATCAGCAGCTGCGGGTCGTGGATAAGGGCGCAACATAAACCCAGCTTTTGCTTCATCCCGCCGGAGAGCTTACCCGCCGGGCGATCGCGAAACGGCGCCAGCCCGGTGCTCTGCAGCAGCTCGTGGATACGTGATTCGCGTTCGGCTTTATCATGGCCAAACAGGCGGGCGAAGAAGTCGACGTTTTCATACACCGAGAGGGTGTGATAGAGGTTTTTCCCCAGTCCCTGCGGCATCCAGGCAATCTTCGGGCACACCTCGTGGCGATGATGAACGTCGCGCATATCGCCGCCGAGCACCATCACGTTACCCTGCTCAATGGCCCGCGCCCCGGCGATGAGAGAGAGCAGGCTCGATTTGCCGACGCCGTCCGGGCCAATCAGGCCGACCATGCGCCGCGCCGGGATCGCCAGGCTGATATCCCGCAGCGCCACGGTGGCGCCGAAGCGCTGGCCAACGTTGTCCAGCCGGGCAATGGGGGGCGAGGTATCCAGTGGCGTCATTATCATTGCGGCAACCTCACCGTCAGGTCTTCAGGCCAGGAGTGTTGGTTATCCAGCCGCACGTAAGCCATGCCGGGCAGGCCGGTTTTGACATACTCCAGGTGCTGCGCCAGCAGCTCCGGCGGGATGCGCGCTTTGACGCGGAACATCAGTTTGAGACGCTCGTCGCGGGTCTCCACCGTTTTCGGCGTAAACTGCGCGACGCTGGCGACAAAGCTGATATTGGCCGGGATCACCAGATCAGGGGCGGCATCAAGGATCAGCCGCGCTTCGCTGCCAAGCGCCAGCAGGCCCGCCTGTTCGGTGGGCAGAAAGAAAGTCATATAGACGTCGGCGAGATCGACCATGTTCAGCACCCGACCACCGGCGGCCAGCACTTCCCCCGGCTCGGCGACGCGATACTGAATACGGCCGTCGCGGGGCGCCTTCAGCTCGCTATCGTCAATATCGGCAAGGATCCGCCGCTCGGTCGCCTGGGCCGCTTCGACGCGGGTTTGCGCCTGAATAATGCTGGTGCGGGCGGCCTCGATGGCGGCGCGGGCGGCGGAGACCTGGGCTTTCGCCGACTCCAGCGCCGCGCGGGCGCTCTCTGCCGCGGCGCGATCGTCATCCAGCTGCTGGGCGGAGACGGCGCCGCGCTGCGACAGGGCATTCGAGCGGACGTGACGTTTCGCTGTGGAGTCGAGCTCCGCCTGACGCTGCTTCACAACCGCTTCGCTGGCGCGCATTTCACTTTGCCGCTGATCGAGCAAGGCTCTGGCGGCCAGGACCGCGCTTTCCGCTTCCTTGATTTGCGCGGCGGCTTCAAGACGCTGCTCGTTCAGTACACGGATATCCATTCTCGCCAGTACCTCTCCCTGGCGCACGAACTGACCCTCTTTGACCAGAATGGTGTCGATACGTCCGGCGATTTTGCTGGCAATATCCACTTCGGTGGCTTCTATTCGTCCGTTGCTACTGGCGAAACCCTCCGGAAGGCCCGGCGGGCGCAGCAGCCACCATGCCGCGGCGGCGAGTACCACCAGTAAGCCGACAAAATACCCTGTCCAACGTTTCTTTATTTTGTCCATACGCGACTCGCTTGATTCCCTGTGCTGAGTGATACGCGTGTCTCCTCCGGCGGGCGGAGCGTCCTTCTTGCGAAGGACGAATAAAGGGGGGAAGGGCCGCTGACGCAGCGCTCTACCGCGTCGATGCGCAGCCGAACGCTGTACTACTTATGTGGTCATCATCAGCGATCCTGGCCTTAATGAAACACGCATAGTGAGAGCTACCGTTAACGCGATAGTAACATCCGCGGCGGGCTTGTCCATACGAAAGGCAGGGTCTTGTCGACGTGTTAACAAAATATCCACTACCGGCAACATTTCATCACCTCAGAACAGCACCGGCAGCCCCAGACCACGTTTCACCTCATGCAGCGTCTGCTGCGTCAGCTGGTGGGCGCGCTCGCTGCCCTGGCGCAGCAGATCCAGCAGCATCCCTTTATCCTGAATAAAGGTGGCTCGCCGTTCGCGGATCGGCGCCAGTAGCGCCTGCAGGCAGGTCTCCAGTTCATTTTTACACTGGCGATCGCCCAGCCCGCCGCGCTGATAGTGGGCTTTCATCTCAGCCACCAGTGCCTTATCGCTATGGAAAGCGTCGAGATAGGTGAACACCACGTTGCCGTCGACATGCCCCGGATCGCTGACTCTCAGGTGTGTCGGGTCGGTATACATCGCGCTGACCGCGCGGTGAATCTCCTCTTCACTGGCCGATAACGTCAGCGTATTGCCCAGCGATTTCGACATTTTGGCGTTGCCGTCGACGCCCGGCAGGCGGCTCACTTCGCTGAGGAGCGCCTTGCAGTGGCGCAGCACTGGCGCGCCGGTGAGGCTATTCATCTTATGGACGATCTCGTTGGTCTGCTCAATCATCGGTAGCTGATCGTCGCCCACTGGCACCAGCTCGGCCTTGAAGGCGGTGATATCGGCGGCCTGGCTAATCGGATAGGCAAGAAAGCCCACCGGCAGCGAACGGGCGAATCCTTTCTGGGCAATCTCATTCTTGACCGTCGGATTACGTTCCACGCGGGCGACGGTGACGATATTCATATACAGCGCGCTGAGCTCCGCCAGCGCGGGCAGGGCGGACTGCAGGCAGATCGTGGTGAGCCTGGGGTCAATGCCGACGGCCAGATAATCGGCCATCACTTCGAGGATATGGTGGCTAACTTTTTGCGGATTGCTGCCGTTGTCAGTGAGCCCTTGCAGGTCGGCGATCAGGATAAACTGCTGGTGGTCGTGCTGCAGCGCGACGCGCTGGCGCAGCGAGCCGACGTAATGGCCAAGATGTAGTTGGCCGGTGGGGCGGTCGCCGGTGAGAATGGTTTGCGGGTGGTTCATCAGGAACTCCTTATCAGACTGTTCAGCCGAAAGACGTCCTGAAAACACCAAAGCCGCCTTCCGGCGGCTTTGAAAATGGAAACGTATATCGTGCCGCCTGTTATGCAGGCAGCCACCAACGGCGGGGAAAGGTCACGATCGCGTTTCTGTTCATCTTTTTATCCTGCCACGAAACCATAGTGGGGTAAACCCCGTTTGGTAAAGTGCCCGGCGGCGCTGCGCTGGCGCGGGCCTACTGACTGCCCGTACAGGCCGGGTAACAGGATAAAACGACCGCTGTTACATGGTCGAGAAGACGTTCATGATCACGCCGCCGGAGATAATCAGCGCCATGGCGATAATGGCCGCCAGGTCCGGTTTCTGCTTATAGAGGATCATGGAGCAGATGGTGACGCCGACGATACCAAAGCCGCACCACAGCGAGTAGGCCACGCCCACCGGGATGGTGCTCATTGCGCGGGTGAGGGCGAAGTAGCAGAGGCCGTAGGCGCAGACCACCAGCACCGAAGGGGCCAGTTTGCTGAAACCGTTGGTCTTTTTGATCATCGAGGTGCCGGTGATTTCGGAGCCGATAGACAGCGCCAGCCATAAAAATCCGAGATTAAACATAGGGGGTATTCCTTTCCTGTTAGTTAGCGATGTTCTTATCCATGGCGGCGGCTGGCGCGGCGGGCGCCGCCTCTTCGCTCGCTTCGGAACCCATTTTCGAGAACAGGTTCATGATAATGATGCCGCTGGCGATCACCGCCATGCCGATGATGGCGGCGGTATCCGGGTGCTGGCCGTAGAATGCCATTCCCAGCGTCGAGACCACCAGAATGCCGGTGCCGGACCAGGTGGCGTACGCCAGGCCGACCGGGATATCTTTCACCGCCCTTGAGAGCGAGTAATAGCAGGTGCAGTAAAGCGCAATCAGCAGCCCGAGCAGCAGCATTTTGCTGCCGCCTTCGCTGCTACCGAACATTTTTAACGTCGAGGTTGCCGAGGTTTCGGAGAGGATAACCAGCAGCATCCATAACCAGCATTTTGTTTTCGAAGACATCGTTAAGCTCCAGGTTTTTCGTTGGGTAAGGTCATATCTTTCTGTTTTTTAAGTAATCAATGGCCGCATCGGTCAGCTGAGCGCGCGGGGCCGCCGCCAGCGCCGGATTATTCACCACGTCTGTGACGGTAAGATAACGGCGCGGTTCGCTGCTGGCGGCGGCCGGCGCGGTGGGCGCGTCCAGCTTCGCCAGCAGCTCATTCATGGTGCCGAGGAAGACGCCGCAGGCTTCCAGACGAGCCAGCGTGGCCTGCAGATGCCCGGCATAGGCGCTGCCGGCCTGCGCGCCGCGCAGCTGGTTGAGCTCGCTGTGCGGATCGCAGTGGTAGCGCAGGGCCAGAACCGGAATACCCGCCAGCAGCGCCTCGTGCGCGCAGCGGGAAACCGGATTGCGCAGGGTGCCGTTCAGCAGATCCGAGGCTTGCGGATAATCGAGAAAAGGCAGCAGTACCCCCCGCCATGGCGCTGACGGCAGGGCATCCTGCCAGGCCGATGACGGGATAATCTCGCCCACCTCTCGCCAGGCGGCGGCGTCGGCGAGACCCTCCTCCAGCGCGAGGCGCAGCGGATAGCCGCTTCCCGCCAGGCGTTGGCGGATAGCTGCGCGGTAGCCGTCAGCGGCGGTCACCATCACCAGTACCGGCGGCCGCAGGCGCTGCAAAATCCGCGCAACTACACCTTCAATCTGTTCGTCGGTCATGGCGAGCCTCCGTTAGCCGATGAGCGTCACCTGCGCGCCGTTTTTTAACCCGGCGGCATTGGCTTCTTCGGTGTCGATGTGAAATTCCAGCGCGAAGTCATCGCGCACCCGCACCACCACTTCATCGAAAGTCAGCTGGCGCTCGCCGTTGCTGCGCACGCTGACCTTCTGGCCATTGCTGACGTTGAGCTGGCGCGCGTCCTGCGGCGACATATGAATATGCCGCCAGGCGCAGATCACCTGAGAATGGAGCTCAACGTGACCGGCGGGGCCAATCAGCAGCGCGCTACCGGCATTCTCCAGTTGCCCGGACTCACGAACTGGCGCTTGAATGCCGAGCGTGAAGCAGTCGGCGCGCGACACTTCCAGTTGCGATAGCGGGCGGGTCGGGCCGAGGACGCGAACGTTGGTCAGCGAGCCCTTCGGCCCGACGGCGGTTACGCACTCCTGGGCGGCAAACTGCCCCGGCTGGCGCAGCGGTTTGAACGGCGTCAGGCTGTAGCCTTTACCGAACAATGCCTCGACGTCCTGTTGCGCGAGATGGACGTGGCGGTTGGAGATCCCCACCGGGATCGCCGGCGCCGTTGCGCTCAGGCGGGCGACGATTTTTTCGCGAAGCAAAGTGTCGATCATGACTTCTTCCCTTTCTTCAGCGCAGGGTGCTTATCTTCCGCTTCGTTCGGGATAGCGGGCGGAACGATGGGTTCCGGGGCGGTGATAACCACCGGTTCGTCCGTTGTTTCCTCGCGCGGAGGGTTGCCTTTGAGGTTGCTTAACGCTTCAACCACGCAGCGCTCCGGACGGGCAATGACCAGCGACTTCACGGTGTGCTCGGCGCCGGCAACCGCCACGCCGCGTTCTATAGCGGTGTGGATGGCGCTGATTTCCCCTTCAAAGCAGACGCTCACCAGCCCGGAGCCTGGTTTGCGATAGCCAATGCAGGTCACTCCCGCGGCTTTACAGGCGGCGTCGACGGCCTGAATGGCGGCGACCCATCCTCGCGTTTCAATTACGCCTAAACTTTTCATGGTCGGCTCCTGTTAATGGCGGACTAAGCGAATATCAAAATCAAATTGCCGGAAGAAGGCTTCCAGCCGGTCCAGTTCATCCGGTGAATAAGACGGGTCCTGGCTAATCGGGTAGGGCATATCCAGGCGTTCGTACTTTTTGCGTCCCAGCTGGTGGTACGGCAGCATGTCGATGCGGCGGATATTCCCGCGCTTCGCCAGCTTCTGTACGTAATCAATGGCGCCGGTAATGGCGTCGAATGAGTCGTTGTAGCCGCGAATGAGCGGCATACGCACAATGACGTTGGCGCCGGAATCCACCAGCCATTCGAGATTGCGGCGGATCCCTTCGTTGCCGATGCCGAGCATCGCCTTGTGGTGTTCGCTGTTAATCTGCTTAATGTCGAATAAGAAGGTGTCGGTGACCGGCGCCAGCTTCTGGTAGTTGGCAAGCGGGGTGGTGCCCTGGGTTTCGACGGCGGTGTTAATCATCATCTTTTTGCATTCGCGAAATAAGGCGACGGCAAAATCAGTTTGCAGGCTCATCTCGCCGCCGCCGATGGTCACGCCGCCGCCGGAGGAGATGTAGAAGTCGTAGTCCTGCATGATGATCTCCATCAGCTCGCTGACGGTGACGTCCTTGCCCATAATGTCCAGCGCGTTCTGGGTGCAAATCTCTTCGCATTTGCGGCAGCCGATGCAGTCTTTATGGCGGTCGACGAAGTGCTTCATTTCGCCGTTCTCTTCCGCCCGATAATGAATACCCGCCGGACAGACGCTGACGCAGTCGCCGCAGTTAATGCATTTGTCGTGCGAGAACATCACCTGGAACTGGCTGTTCAGCCCTTCCGGGTTGGCGCACCACGGGCAGCGAATGTTGCAGCCCTTAAAAAACACCAGCGTGCGAATGCCATCGCCGTCATAGATCGAATATTTCTGGATATTGAAAATTCGGCCCGTTAATTCTTGTTTTGCGATCACGCTTGCCTCCCGCTCCGTCCCGTTACGGGACGGAGAACTTCCGGTTATTTCTCAAATACAGCTCATTTAATTCTCTTTAAGAGAACTAGAACTTCTCAATCACCGTACGGCTGATGATCTCGTCCTGGACTTCTTTGCACAGCTCAACGAAGTAGGCGCTGTAGCCGGCGACGCGAACGATCAGGTCGCGGTATTTCTCCGGCTCCTGCTGCGCCTTCTTCAGCACTTCGTTATCGACATAGCTGAACTGCATCTGGCCATTGCCGAGAATCGAGGCGGTACGCAGCAAGGTAATCAGACCATGGCGACCTTCCGGGGTATCCAGCAGCCCTTTGAGGAATTTGAAGTTGTGCACCATGCCGATGTTCATGGTTTCCACGTTCATCTTGCTGACCGACTTGATAATCGCCGTCGGGCCTTGCTTATCCGCGCCCTGGGTCGGGCTGATGCCGTCGGAGAGCGGCATCCACGCCAGGCGGCCGTTCGGCGTGGCGTTGGTTAGCTCGCCGATGGGCGTGTTGTTGGAGATAGACAGGGTGCCGTGGCTGAGGGTCGAGTAGAGCATCTTGTACTTACGGCACTCTTTCTCGGTCCATTCGGTAATATCCAGCGCGTACTGGTCGACATAGTTATCGTCGTTACCGTATTTCGGCGCGTTCAGGCAGTCGCGGCGCAGCGCTTCGTAACCTTCAAAGTTGGCCAGCAGCGCATCGCGGATCTGCTCAAGGGTGTATTTCTTCTCTTCGAACACCAGCTTGCGGATCGCCGCCATCGAGTCGACGTAGGTCGCCAGACCGGAGAAAATCAGCCCCGGACCGTGGTTGACCATCGCGCCGCCGGCGGCGACATCTTTGCCGCTCTCCATGCAGCCTTCGACCAGTAGCGACATCAGCGGCTTCGGCGCCACATCGCGGTGGACGCGCTGGCTGATGACGGTGCCGATAGCCGACAGGCGCACGATATGGGCGATCTGCTGTTTCACCGCCGCGTCGAATGCTTCGAAGGTGCGCAGGTCGCGCAGGTCGCCGGTGTCCAGCCCCTGATAGCTATCGAACAGCACCATCCGCCCGCGGTTAAGCACGAACTCGATAGCGATAGGCCACTGGGTGTAGCCGGTGGAGGTCCACTGGTAGATGCGCCCGGATTTCTGCGGCTCAACGCAGCCCATCAGGCAGTAATCGCGGGCGTCTTCAAAATCGAAGCCTTTGCGCAGCATCATCTTGATGTGGGAGTCATCGAAGTGGCAGGCCGGGAAGCCCATTCCCGCTTTCACCACGTCGACGATTTTTTCCATGTATTTCTGCGGCGACTGGTTGTGGATACGGCAGGCCAGCGACGGCTGGTAAACCTTCACGAAGCGCACGGCGTCCATAATCAGATAGGTCAGATCGTTACAGGCATCGCCGCCGCTACGTTTCTGGCCGCCAACGGTGAGGTTGATAAACGGCTGATAACCCGCGAAATATTTCGCTCCCAGTTCGCTCGACATCCACATCAGTTCGGCACATTTGATGATAAACGCCTGCAGCAGCTCCAGTGCGGTGTCGTGGGTCAAGCGGCCTTCGCGGATATCGGCTTCGAACATTGGATAGCAGTACTGGTCGACGCGCCCCAGCGACAGCCCGGTCTGGTTCTCTTCGATTTCAAACAGTGATTCGACGGTCCAGATACTCTGCAGCGCTTCCTGCAAGGTCTTCGGCGGATTGGCCGGCACGTTTTCGTTGACGTCGGCGATGGTCAGCAACTCGGCGCGGCGCTGGGCGTTTTGCTCTTTAGCCGCCAGTTCGCGGGCATGGGCGGCGATGCGGCGAGCGTAGTTGACCACCCCTTCGCAGGTTTCAATCGCCGCTTTGTAGTAGTAAATGCGGTCGATATCTTCCGGGTTTTCCATGCTCAGGCTGGCCAGATGCGCCTCGGCATCGGCTTTAATGCCGTTCATCCCTTTGGTGAACAGCAGCACGTCGTAGCCCGGGCAGGTATCGCCGCCGCCGTTAATCTGGTGATAGGAGAGGTCGCTGACGAAGGTCTCGCCGCTGAAGGCCCAGACGCCAGCCTCACGGTATTGCGCTTCGCAAATCTCATCCAGCGAACGGCCTTCCCAGAATGGGACGATCTCTTCGCGAATGGTTTTTTTATCCGCTTCGCTGATCTCAAACGGATCCTGCGGGCGGGTGCTCATGGTGTCGAGCTCGTCGCGCACCCAGCGCCAGGCGATATCCGGCGAGAAGGCGCCCGCGCGCGGCTTGCCGCACGGATGGCCGACGATCAGCTCATCGTCCTGAATCAGAATCGGCGCGGTTTCGCAGGCGTGGCGGAAGGCTTTCGCTCGCAGCAGAATGGTCGGCATGCCTGGGTTAGCTTTCACCACTTCGGTAAAGGCCAGCGCGCGATAGATAGAGACGCTCGGGCGTACCGTCAGATAGTGGTTACGCAGACGCTGCATACGCGGGGTTAACCCTTCCATCACCGGCGTGTCGGCGCAGGCGGCGAACGGCGCATGGCTGACCTGTTGTGCGCCGCTAAACAGACGCACCGGCAGATTCAACGCGCTGAGATTGCGCTGGGCGCTGATGAACATCGCCGAGAGTTCGTTCACCTCGGCATGGTCAAAAGCGGCGCCATGCAACATGGCGTCGAGCATCGGATAGCCGTCAATGGCGCAGGCGGCGCGGACTTCGCTCAGTTCCGCCAGCTTGAACCACAGGCACTCCACGAGCTCATACGCCTGCTGGGTATTCAGCGCGCCGCTGTTGATATCGCGCTGGAAGTAAGGCAGCAGCGCCTTGTCCGCCCCTTCCGGGTTGACTGCATAGCTGCCGTTATCCAGCTGGAGCGCCAGCTGGAACAGATAGAACGCCTGGCAGGCTTCTTTGAAATTACGCGCTGGATGGGCCGGCACGTGGTGGAGAATGGCTGCGCTATCGAGCAGCTCGGCTTTGCGATAAGCATTGGTCTCCGCCGCCGCCAGCTGCTCGGCGCTGTTGGCCAGATTTTGCGCCAGCGCCAGCAGGGCGTCGCAGGCGTAGATGGCGGCGCGGCAGCCGTTGACTTCATCCATACCGCTGCGGCTGACCGCGCTGCCGAGTGCGCGGGATTTCTCTTCCAGCTGGTGCTTAATCGCCAGCACCCCTTTTTCGACCACCAGCCGGTAGTCCGGCGAATCCAGATCGCTGTTGAGGTTGAGGAACTGGAAAGCCGATGGGCGACGGGTCGCGTTTTCGTCATGGAAAATCGCCCCGTGCGGTTTACGGCTCTGGTTGCCGACAATGAGTTCGTCGGGGCTGATGGTCAGCGGCAGCTGGCGCATCAGTTCATAGAAACGGCGCGCCGGTTTAACGGCGGCGGGAACGCCCGCGATATCGCCATCCAGGGCGTTCAGCGTGGTGGCATGTTCGGTGCACAGCGTGCTTTTCTGGGCGAGTAAACGGTCTGCCAGCACTTTGACGCGCGGCGTTAAGCTGTAGTGTGCCATGGGTAAGGTTCTCCAAATCTTGTTATCAGTGGCCCTGAGCGGCGTTGCCGGTCCATGCCCGGCGATAGAGTTCGGTCAGTGCGTGAGCATCCGGCGCGCGTGGGTTCGTCGGAGTACAGCTGTCGCGTAACGCCTGGCCGATCATCTCCGCCAGCCGTTGTTCAAACTCGTCTGCAAGGACGCCGGTATCGCGGATGCCGGCCGGCATGCTCATTTCGTCTTTAAGCGCCTGAATGGCGACCAGCAGGCTGGTGACGCCCTGGCGGGTAGTGGCCGCAGGCAGATCCAGCAGATGGGCTAGTCGGGCATATTTGCGGGCGGCATCGGTATCGCACAGCCCGTGATAATCAGCGTTCCAGGCGACGACGTGCGTCATCAGCAGGGCGTTGGCGCGGCCATGGGGCACGCGGAAGACGCCGCCGAGGGCGTGGGCCAGGCTATGGGTGATCCCCAGCGACGCGTTGGTGAAGGCCATCCCCGCCATGCAGGAGGCGTTGTGCATCTTTTCGCGCGCCTGCAGGTTGTCGCCGCTGCGCCAGCAGGTTGGCAGATAGCGAAATACCTGCTGCACCACTTTCTCCGCCAGGGCGTCGGAAAAGTCGCTGGCGGCGCGGGAGACGTAGGCCTCAAGGGCGTGACACAGCACGTCCATGCCGGTGTCGGCGGTAATTGCCGGCGGCACCGAAGCCACCAGCGCCGGGTCCAGAATGGCGATATCCGGCAGCAATGACGCATCCACCAGCACCAGCTTTTCCGCGTTGGCTTTCACCACCGAAAAGGCGGTGACTTCCGAACCGGTACCGCTGGTGGTCGGGATGGCGATGAAGCACGGACGGGGACGGTCGGCCAGCGGACGGGTTTGCGCCAGGGAGAAAATAACCGCTTTGGCGGCATCGATTACCGAACCGCCGCCGAGCGCGATAACCAGATCCGGGTAGTGGTTATCCATCAGCTTCATACCGCGCACCACGGTGGCGATATCCGGATCCGCCACCACGTCGTCCCACACCTGCCAGGCGATCCCGCGCTGGCGCAGCAGGGCGGTGACGCGCTCGGCGAGGCCAAACTTCACCATCGCTTGATCGGTCACCAGCAGCACGCTGCGGGCGGAAAGTTCGTTCAGCACCGAGAGGGCGTCCTGACCGAAGCAAATCCGCGGTTTCAGTAAAAATTCACTCATTGGGCTATTCACTCCTGTTCGGCGTCCCGAAACACCTTCTCAACAATGGCGACCACCGACATCGCTTTGTAGCGGTCTTTATTGAGCGCGAAATACTCTTCCGCCAGCACGATGTCGTGCATACCGGCGCCGACGTTATCGATGGCGACCCAAGTCTGGTCCTTCATCGGCTGCTGTTTGTCATCTAAGCGAGTGATCAACAGCAGGTTGCTGCCGCGCAGCTCATCGCATTTTTGCGTGGCGACAACATGGCCGGTCACCTTTGCGAGAATCATCGTTATATCGCCTTATATCAGTGCGTTACTTAGCAAGGCGCTCCAGCACCTGGCGGATAACGCGTTCCACGTTTTGCTCGTTGATTGCGCCTTCCGCATTCGCTGCGGCGCCTGGGCTGGCGAAGCGGTCATCGCTGCCTGCCGGGTGTGCTGGCGCAGCGCTGGCCGGAGCGTTGAAACGCACGTCATCAAGAATGCTGCGCTGCGGATCGCTCGCCGGCGTGACGATGGTCGGCTGTGGCTCAGGGCGGCTGCCCGGCGCGCGAAGCTCGTCAATCGACCGCACGCCGTAGCCGACTTTGCGGATATTGAGCAGGTTCATCGGGCCGACGTTGTCGGAGCTGGAGCCGCCGCCGACCGCGCCGCAGCCGAGGGTCAGCGCCGGGGAGATATTGGTGGTGGCGCCGATGCCGCCGAGCGCCGCCGGGGTGTTGATCAGGATGCGGTTGACCGGTTTTTCGAGGCTGAACTGGCGGATGACGTCCTGGTTGCGGGTGTGGATCACCAGCGTATGGCCGAGCCCTTCATTAGTCAGCAGCTCTACCACGCGGTGGCAGGCGGCTTTCCAGTCCTCAGCCACGTACAGACCGAGTACCGGGCACAGTTTTTCGCGCGAGTAGGGGTTTTTCGGTGAGACGGTGGTCTGCTCGGCGATCAGCACTTTGGTGCTGGCCGGGACGCAGAAGCCGGCCATCTGGCTGAGGTACAACGCGGTTTTACCGACCACTTTCGGGTTGATGGTGCCGTTCGGGCGCAGCAGCAGCGCCGCCATTTTCGCCGCTTCATCTTCATTCATGAAGTAAGCGCCCTGCGCTTCCAGCTCGCGGTGAACCTCATCATAAATGCAGCCTTCGACGATGATCGACTGCTCGGAGGCGCAGATCACGCCATTATCGAAGGTTTTGCTGGTGATGATATCTTTCACCGCGTGGTGGATATCGGCGCTGCGTTCGATAAATGCCGGGCCGTTGCCCGGACCGCCGCTGATGGTCGGGGTGCCGGACGCGTAGGCCGCGCGCACCATGCCTTCGCCGCCGGTGGCGAGGATCAGCGAAACGTCTTTGCTGTGCATCAGCTCTGAGGTGGCTTCGAGGGTCAGCTGGGTGATGCCGTCAACGCAGCCCTCCGGCGCGCCGGCCGCTTCCGCCGCGCGTTTGACGATCTCAATCGCCTTCCAGCTGCACTGACGCGCGCCCGGATGCGGGGAGAAGATAATGGCGTTACCGGCCTTGAGGGCGATCAGCGCTTTGTAGATAACCGTAGAGGTTGGGTTAGTTGAGGGGACCAGCGCGCAAATCACGCCCAGCGGCACGCCCACGTCCATCACTTTTTTTACCGGGTCGTCATGAATGATGCCAACGGTCTTCAAATCTTTGATGGCGTCGTAGACGCGCAGCGAGGCGAAGCGGTTTTTCAGCACTTTGTCCTGCCAGTTGCCAAAACCGGTCTCTTCCGCGGCCATTTTCGCCAGCGCTTCGGCGTGGTGCGCTGCTTCCTGGGCCACGTTTTTCACGATGGCGTCGATTTGCTGCTGCGAAAAGGTGGCCAGCATTGCCTGCGCTTTTTTGGCGTTGCGCACCAGTTCCCGGGCGTTCTGCCGGGACTGCAAATCGTTATCCAGTTCAATCATGAGTCTATCCTTCATCAGACGAAAAGAGTGGGGACGGGGCGTGCCCTGTCAGGTCATGCTTTGTGCTGCGCCGCGATTTTTTCGATGTCGTTATGGGGACGCGCGATGACGCGAGAGCTGACGACTTCGCCAATGCGTTTCGCCGCTTCCACGCCGGAGTCGACCGCCGCGTTGACCGCGCCGACGTCGCCTTTCACCATCGCGGTGACGAGGCCGGAGCCGACGTTTTCATAGCCGATCAGTTCGACGTTGGCGGCTTTGCACATCGCGTCCGCGGCTTCAATACAGGCCACCAGACCTTTGGTTTCGATAAGACCAAGCGCTTCTTTCATCAGGTTTCTCCGTTAGTCCGCAATTTTGTAATGCGAGACGATTTTGTTGATGTCGTTATGCGGACGGGCGATGACCAGCGAGGTCACCACTTCGCCAATGCGCTGGGCCGATTCGACGCCGGAATCCACCGCCGCTTTCACCGCGCCGACATCGCCTTTCACCATCGCGGTGACGAGGCCGGAACCGACGTTTTCATAGCCGATCAGTTCGACGTTGGCGGCTTTACACATCGCATCCGCTGCTTCAATGCAGGCCACCAGACCTTTGGTTTCAATCAGACCTAATGCATCACCCATTTGCGTTCTCCTGGCCTTCAGGCCTTGTGTTTAATGACGATTTTGTTGATGTCGTTATGCGGACGCGCGATGACCAGCGAGGTCACCACTTCGCCGATGCGCTGCGCCGATTCCACACCGGAATCCACCGCCGCTTTTACTGCGCCGACGTCGCCCTTCACCATCACGGTGACGAGGCCGGAGCCGACGTTTTCATAGCCGATCAGTTCGACGTTGGCGGCTTTACACATCGAGTCCGCTGCTTCAATACAGGCCACCAGACCTTTGGTTTCGATAAGCCCCAATGCATCACCCATCGTGATCTCCTCCAGAACAGGTTTTGTGATTCGGGAAAACCGTCCGCGTAACGGCATCAACACGCGGAAGCGGCGTTCGGGGTTCACTATAGGGAATGGGGAGGGAAGTGAAATTTAAATCCGTGTAGATGAATATTTTAGTGTTTTGTTCTGCAATTTAGCCTTATTTAGACTTCTTTTTATATTTTCATTCTGTTTTGTGCGTATTGATTTTTATGATGATATGGCGCTTTTTTAGGCTCTTTATCGGCGGGAGATGAATGTTAATAAGATGCTAATTACTTGCCTGCGGTTGGTAATATAGCCGCGTGATAATTGTGGGTATGCTCAAGTTCTCGCGTCGAAGCTAAATGCAAAACGTGCGCTTTTAGCATCCAGGGAAAAGGGGCATTAATGGAGCGTGAGCGAGGGCGCATTTTCCTCGCAGTGGTACAGGGGGGACGGGTTAATTAAGCGTGCTGCCGGACTTCAGCGTGCAGATGTAGAGCGGTGAGTTGATAGAGCTCAGCAGGATAGCTTTGTCGTTAAGCTTTTGCGCATTGAGGAACAGGCCGTCGTGGCTGTCGGACATCTCGCGCATGAAATAGTCGAAGATGACATCCGGCGATTCATCGATGGACGAGGCGCTGGATTCCCATTTCTTGATGCGGTAGTGGCGCTCGGTCGCCGAGATGCGCTGGCTGGTGTAGCTGAATTTGACGTAACGCTGCAGGTAGAGCCAGCCGGCGGCAGAATCGGTATAGCCTTCCACTACCATCGACCCGTTGCCATTGGCGGCAAAATTAAAATGGATATTGCCGTTCACATTCTCTTTTTCCATGTTTTCAAAACGCATGATCGCTTTGGTGGAGCAGCTCATCACGCCGTCGTTGGCATCCGGCAGCAGGCGCCAGGCGCTAAACCCGGCGGCGGCGATAAACGCGAGGGCAGAGAGGGCGAAAAAGGTGCGGGGCGCGAGTCTCATTGCGGCTTCCAGGAGTAGTAAAAGTAGTTATCGCAATAGCTAAACGGGTTGTCTTCGTGCATCGCGCAGTGGGCGAGAAATACCCGGCCCAGGCCGTTGGTCTCCAGCCGGTCGCCATAGAAGAAAACAAAACGCTCCCCCGGCTTGCAGCTGAGCTTCAGCCGCTGACGCACCTCATCAAAATTCTTCCCGTAGGCCGTCGCCGAGACCGAACGCAGCATTTCATCGCTGGCGAGCAGTTCGCACTGGCTGTGGTTCATCAGCGTCAGATTAATTGGCCGGGCGACGTGGGTTCCGGCAAACGTGAATGCCACCAGAAGCAGGGCGATGACCAGCAGGCAGCCGCCGGCCAGATACCAGCACATTCCGCGCGCGTGTGGTGAAGCGGCAGGCGGTATGGTTTCCCTTCCTGCCCCGGCGGGTTCGCCAGGCGGCGCGGCCGGGCTGGCGACATCGGCCAGCGCCGGCCCGGCGTCGAGCAGTTCGATGCTGAGATCCTGATTCAGCTGCAGCATGCCGCGCGACACGGTGACGATAATGTTATCGATATCGTAGTGGCGGAAAGTTTTGCGCAGCATGCTCAGATACTGGTTGAGGTTGCTATTGGAAGAAGTTAAGCCGTTATCGTCCCAGACTTTTTTCAACACTTCATCGCGACTGACCACGCCGGTATGGCGGAGAAAAAAATAGAGCAGCGCGCTGGCGGTGATGGATAGCTGGCTATCTGGTTCATCGCTGCCGGGCAGGGTTAGCGTGCCGTCTGTTGCATCATAAATGAGACGGGCATTGATGTTGTAGCGCATCGCGGCCTCACTCTATTCGCTTCATGCGGGAAGCGTCATTTTGGTCAGATCGTTCACCAGCGACTGGCGATGTTCGCTGCTCATGGTGCGCCCCTCGGTCAGCTCCGATAACCAGATACCGTCGGCGGCGTAGCGTACCAGGGTACCGGTTGGGCCGTTATCCAGCGCATCGCCTTGCGCCAGATGATCCAGCATCCAGTCGCGCCAGCATTTTCGCAGCACCGGTTCGTCCGGCATCGCCAGCGACAGCACCATCAGCTGACGGCTTTCGTGCGTGTCCGTCAACTGCGGATTGGACAGATAGTGCAAATAGGCCCGGGTAAAGCGTCCGTAAGCGATGTTATCGGCGGCCATCAGTTCGCTAATCGCCTTTTCCATAATCGCCAGCAGCCTGGCGAACAGAGCGAAAATCAGCGCCTGCTTATTGGGAAAATGGTGCAGGAGGCCGCCTTTGCTGACCCCAGCCTCGCGGGCGACAGCGTTCAGCGACAGGGCGGCGATACCGTCCCGGCCGGCAATCATCGCCGCCGATTCAAGCAGCTGACGGTGGAGACGGACGGGATCTTTTTTACGATGCTGGGCTTCCATGTTCATGGCCGGAATCATACCGACCAGACGGTATGATTATTTTTGATCGCTATCAATATGAGAGGCAGCTTCGCGCGACGGGATGCCGTTAATGCGTGGAGGCTCACAAATTGTCATATTAATGAAAGCGATAACCCGGAAGGGCTATCGCGTTGAGGTTTATTTCGTTGCCAGGTGCACCGCCAGGCCGCTTTGCCCCGGCGCCAGCTCCGGACGCAGCGTTAGCGATGGGATCAGGTAGTCGCCATGATTTTGCCGGCGAAATGGAATGGGCTCGGTTTGCCACAGCGTGTCCAGCCGCTCGGCCAGGGTGGCGCACTGGTCGGCGAACTGCGCGGCATCGGTTTTGTCCGTGCGGTAAAACACCAGCGGCGGAAGCACCTCGAAACCGGGATAGAACAGCATACCGTGCTGAATGGGGAACAGAATGTCGTCGATGGGGCCATTGATCCCGCGCGGTGAATAGTGTTCCGCCCAGCCGCCAGCGGTGACGATCAGCATCGCTCGCTTGCCGACGAAGGTGCCTTCCCCATAGCGATCGCCCCAGTGGCGGTCGCTGTGCTCGCCGACGCCATAGGCAAACCCCCAGGCGTACACCCGGTCGATCCAGCCTTTCATGATCGCGGGCATCGAGAACCACCACAGCGGAAACTGAAAAATCACCGTATCGGCCCACAGCAGCTTTTCCTGCTCGGCGGCGATATCCGCGCTTTGAGTACCTTGGGCAAAGGCCTGTTTAGAGTCCAGGGTAGGACGCCAGAACTCGCCGACCGGCGGCGCGCCGCTGTCGTCGGCGTCATACCCGGCCTTCCAGCGCATGGCGTAGAGATCGGAGACCTGGACTTCATGACCGGCCTGCAGCAGATGACGGATGGCGAAATTTTTGAGTCCGCCATTGAGGGAGCGCGGTTCCGGATGGGCGTAAATCAGCAGTACTTTCATAACATCACCTCTGAAGTGGGAAGAGCTGCAGAGTAGGAAAGCTGGCGCTATAGTAGAAATTAATTACTTAAATCCCAGGTATAGCTGTGATTAATTTACATCGTCTGGATCTCAATCTGCTGCGCACGCTCGACGTGCTGCTCAGTGAAAATAACGTTACCCGGGCGGCGCAGCGGCTGAATCTGTCGCAGCCGTCGGTCAGTATTCAACTCGCCAGGCTGCGGGAGATGTTCGCCGACCCGCTGCTGATGCCGGGCCCGCGCGGCATGCAGCCCACCGCCCGCGCCGATGAGCTTCGCCAGCCGCTGCGCGCTGCGTTAGCCGCGCTGGAGCAGGCGGTGGCGCCGGTGGCACCTTTTAATCCGGCCGCGGCGGCGGAGACCTGGCGGGTGGCGGCGACGGACTATATGGCTTCGGCGACCCTCATGCCGATGCTGGGCAGGCTACGGCAGGCCTCTCCCGGCAGTCGGCTGGCGGTATTCGAACTCCAGCCGGCGCGGCTGGAGCAGCAGGCGGCCAGCGATGAAGTGGATCTCTTTTTCCATACCCGCGAGGGCGCGCCGCCGGGGCTGCATCAGCGCCTGCTGTTTCGCGAGCGCTACGTGCTGGCGGGCCGGGCCGGGCATCCGGTGCTGCGGCAAGGGTTGAGCCTGGAAACGTTCTGTCAGCTGGAGCAAGCGATCGTCTCCCCGGACGGAGGCGGCTTCAGCGCGGCGACCGATACCGCGCTGGCGAATCTTGGCCTGACGCGGCGGGTTGTCCTTTCCGTGCCACATTTCCTGTTTATGCTGGAGACCCTGCGCAATAGCGATCTGGTGGCGGTGCTGCCGGAGCGGCTGGTGCGCGGGCAGAGCGGGCTGGCAGTCGTCGAGCCGCCACTGGCGGTCGCCGGCTTTGAGATGCTGATGCTGTGGCACGAGCGCTGGCACCGCGACCCGGCGCATCAATGGCTGCGCCAGTTCATTGTGAATTCACTGGAGGAACAGACATGCTGAGCGGACTGAATCACCTGACCCTGGCGGTCAGCCAGCTGGCGCCGAGCGTGGCGTTTTATCAGCAGCTGTTGGGCATGACGCTGCACGCCCGCTGGGACAGCGGCGCCTATCTCTCCTGCGGCGATCTGTGGCTGTGCCTGTCGCTGGATCCGCAGCGGCGTGTCACTCCGCCGGAGGAGAGCGACTACACCCATTATGCGTTTAGCATTAGCGAAGCCGATTTTGCTAGCTTCGCCGCCCGCCTTGAGGTTGCCGGCGTGGCGGTCTGGAAGCTGAACCGTAGCGAAGGCGCTTCGCACTATTTCCTCGACCCCGACGGCCACAAGCTGGAGCTGCACGTCGGCAGTCTCGCCCAGCGCCTGGCCGCCTGCCGCGAACAGCCGTATAAGGGGATGGTGTTTTTTGATGAGTGACAGGGGGCTACTATGCATTGTTATAGATTTGATTATAAGTTGAGGTTAAATGTCTGCTGAGCACATTTTTTTGATGTAAAGTCACAAGCAAATTATTGGTTGCCCGAGTGAAACCAACATATAGTCGCTTGATCTCGTCGCTGAGATCATCGCTATTACCCATTATGTTTGAACTATCTATCACTGCGACTGAATGAAACTCGAGACCTTTGCTACTAGGCAAAGGTATAATAGACAAAAAATCGCTTTGTGGTGAGTAGCGTTTTTTATCTTCCGAGCTTGCTATAAAATAGTGCGGGATTTTTGAATCCCTTAACTCTTTTACTAATATTGCAGAAAGATGTGCGGTCGAGGGACATAATATAGCCATGTCATTCCAGCTAACACCAGTATGATGTTGTTGCTTTAGCCATTTAATTATATGGATGATTTCTTGTTGGTGGTTATCAAAAATAAGCATATTTGGATCCTGGCCTTGAAGTCCACCAGCATCTGGTTTATGATATTTAAAGTTATCCTCAATATGATCATTTAAATAATCAAATGCAATGCTGGTAGCAAAGTGGAGAATCTGCTGTGTATTTCGATAATTGATGTCAAGAATAGTTGTACGCCCTTGAGCTTTGATACCAACGCTGGAAAGCGTAAAATCAAGTGAGCTTTTTTTCTGATAAATTGATTGCGCATCGTCATATAGAAATAATAGATAGTTAGTTTCGCTATCAACCATTCCAGAAAGTATTTTTAGCCAATCCTGTTTAAAATCATGCCCCTCATCAATTAATACCGCACTATATTGTTCTGCTGCTATTGTTTTATTTTGAAAACCAGCAATAACAGCTTGCTCAAGATTTTCTATAAAATTTTGCTTTGAGTTAGGGAGAATATTTTTAATTTTTGCTTGCTTATAACACCATGCATGGAAGTTGGTAATTTCAACCGGAACCGTAAGTTGATGGCTTTTTATTAGAGATTTTAATTTTTGGGCCAGCATTATATTATAACACACGACAAGAATAGGTTTCTTTAAATTATTATCTTTCGCCAGGTGTAGGCAACGATAAAGGAGAATTAAGGTTTTACCTGAGCCGGCGACGCCGTGAATTATCCGATGCCCCTCACCAAGGCTTCTGGCGAGTAATTCTTGCTGAGTATCCATTATTTTTATAATATTCGGCGTTCGGAGTACAGATATTGATTTGGCAGAGCTCTCTGGTTTATCGAGAGCGTGGGTGATGCGAATTTCAGGGTATAAATGCCAACGTATACGATCTACTTGCTTATTACTTATCTCTTTAGAAAATGTATGTTTGACCAAAGAAAATAGGCGTAATGATATTTCTTCAGATGACATAAACTCGGTGATTTCATCTTTACAAATCACGATATCAGAAGGAAAAATATCACTATTGGAAAAGTATTTATCTAACTGCTTACGTGTAATATTACTGAGGTAGACTCCATGACCGTAGGGGGCGCAAAATTGTCCTTTATATTTTTCGTTGTCCTGAAGAAGTTGTGGGTCCCGCTTTAGATAGTTAATTGCGCCGTAAGAATATTGTCTGACCTGTTCTATGGGATGGGTTAGAGAAATGTCACCATTTGATGTTTCATATATCACATGTGTTTTATTAGCGGATTTTATTTTTGAAATATACCAGTCCTTCACTTCAATAAAAAGCAGCCCTCGCTGAGGATCCAGAATGATGAAATCAGGATGTGTTTGTTTTTCGCCAGTAGGAATGTCATACCAACAAGTACAATCGCTACTCAGATTGCTTTCAAAAATTCTCGCAAGACGCTTTTCTCCGGCAGTAATCTTGTTACCGCAGCTTCCGATGGTTGGGATGATCGTTGCCATTTTGCTCTCAGCTAACTGTATGACTACGCTTATACTTTAAAAGTTAATAGTCATGCTTTTTAACGGCATTACTTAAAATGCCACCATGTATTTGTGAATGGGCCAATATATATTGGTATTTATGGTTTTGCACCACAAAAATTGTTATTCAATAATAATGAAATATTGTTTATATGAATTGTTTTGTTTTTCGTATTTGTAAGAGTGATTTTAGAATGTTTAAAGAGCGTATATCTTGCCCGGAGGCGCGCTTACCGCGCCTTTTCCGGGTTACCGGCTCGCAGATTGTGGGAATGCCGCAGCTTCACTCCATCGCCACCTTCACCGCTTCCCCCAGCTTCACCATCACCGCTTTATGTTTCTCAGTCGGCGGCAGGGCGCAGTTGATCCTGACGCAGTTGCGATACTTGCCCGCCGCGGAAAACAGCGACCCCGGCGCGACCTGGATCTTCAGCCGGCACAGCTGTTTGGCGACGCAGACCATATCCACCTGCTCCGGGAGCTCCACCCACAGCATAAAACCGCCCTTCGGCCGGGTGACGCAGATCCCGCAGGGGAAAAACTCCCGCAGCCAGCAGGTGTAGATCTCGATATTGCGCTGATAGATCTGCCGCATCCGCCGCACGTGGCGGTGATAATGGCCTTCGCGAATAAAGTTAAAGGCCGCCAGCTGGGTTGAAGGGACGTTAGTGCCGCTGGCGGCGTACTTCATCTGGAGCAGCTTGTCGTAGTAGCGCCCGGGCGCTATCCAACCGATGCGCAGGCCGGGGGCGATGGTTTTGGTAAAGGAGCTGCAGAGCATCACCCGGCCGTCGATATCCCAGGAGTGAATCGTGCGCGGGCGCGGATATTCGGTAGCCAGCTCGCCGTAGATATCATCCTCGAAAATAACGATATCGTGGCGCTGGGCCAGGTTCAGCACCGCGCGCTTGCGGGCGTCCGGCATGATAAATCCCAGCGGGTTGTTGCAGTTCGGCACCAGGATCACCCCTTTGATCGGCCACTGATCCAGCGCCAACTCCAGGGCCTCGATGCTGATCCCGGTTTCCGGATCGGTGGGGATCTCAATCGTTTTTAATCCCAGTCCGCGCAGCATCTGCATGGTGCCGTAGTAGCAGGGGGATTCCACGGCGATGATGTCCCCTGGCTGGCACACCGACAGCAGGGCCAGCGACAGCGCGCTGTGGCAACCGCTGGTGAGCACCAGATCGTCGGCAGTCACCACCGATCCGCCGTCGAGCATCAGGCGGGCGATCTGCTCCCGCAGCTCGCGGCGCCCGGCCAATTCGTCATAGTTCAACACCTCAGTGAGGTTGTGCTGGATCGCCCGGCTCAGTTCGCGCCAGATGGGCTTCAGGCTTGGCTGCGTCACGTCCGGCGAGCCGCCGCCGAAGGGGATGATCGTTTTATCGTAGCGGGCGTCGAGCATGGTCAGCACCTGATCCCACTGGGTGATCTCCACCGGACGCTGCACCGGACGCGACATCGGCGGCACCGGCGGCTGGGCCTTGCGGGGGGCGACGAAATAGCCCGATCGCGGCTGCGGCACAATCATCTGCTGCTGCTCAAGCAGCTGATAGGCCTGCTGGACGGTGCTGATGCTGACGCCGTGCTCCTGGCTCAGGCTGCGCACCGACGGCAGCTTTTCGCCGTGGCGATACAGGCCCTGTTCAATGCGTTCGGCCAGCAGCGTCGCAAGATGTTGATAGCGGGTCATGCTGTATCCTTAATTGTCGCCATACAGATGGAATAACCAGTACAGATGGCAGGAAAAATTGCGGTCTGCTGTACGTTTTAGCCAATCTGTATGTTAAAGAAAAGTGTTTTGTGAATCTGTATTCCTCCCCCCCAAATCCGTGAAGATAAAGTCTCTGGCAAGGTGAGGAGGTAGAGGATGGAATTTCATGAGAACAGGGCAAGACAGCCATTTATCGGTTTCGTATTGCTGGCACGGTTTGTCAAAAAATGGTGGCTTCAGGAGCAAATGCGCAGAGCTTTGCAGAAAATGAGCGACGAACAGCTGAAAGATATCGGCCTGCGTCGGGATCAGATCAATTAAAAAGTGCTTTTTTTTCAGGCATCACTTCTTCTTTGCCCCGGTAAGCGCTGGCGATGCCGGGGAAGCATTCACGAAATTTATCAATTGATGCGACGTGACCTTCCGTTTCTTGATACTTACCCTGATAAGTATTATTTTCTTCTCAACAATGAGAGGAAAAGCTGTGACTGAAGACGAACTGTTTGCCCGCCGCCCGCTGGGGATGCGGATGGCCATGGTGGTGCGCCAGTGGCGCGCGATTATTGACTCCGCTATCACCGATACGGGACTCACCCAGTCCAGCTGGACGGTGCTGATGCAACTGCATCAGTTGGGGGACAACGTCTCGGTCAGCGAGCTGGCGGAGGTGCAGGGAATTGAACTGCCGCCGCTGACGCGCACCCTCTCATTACTGGAAAAGCAGGGCTATCTGTTGCGTTCCACATCGCCATATGACAAACGCATTCGCCTGCTGACGCTGACCGCCGAGGGGCGGGCTATTCTGGAAAAACTGAGCCGCGTGATCGAGACCTATCAGGAGCGCGTAACCCAGACCATCCCGGAGGCCGACCTCGTCACCTTCAGCGCCACGTTAAATCAAATCGCCTGCCGTTTGCGGAATATCCGCGAAGAAGATAACAAGATCTAACACACTATGATGACGCCTGAACAAAAATTTGCCCGCTGGGTACGGGTGAGTATTGCCGCTTTTCTGGGAATATTCGCCTGGTTTATCGTTGCCGATATCTGGATCCCGCTGACGCCGGACTCCACGGTCATGCGCGTGGTGACCCCGGTTTCGTCGCGGGTCTCCGGCTATGTCTCGCACGTCTACGTGCATAACAATAGCCAGGTGAAAAAGGGCGACCTGCTGTATGAGCTCGACCCGACGCCATTCATTAATAAAGTTGAAGCGGCACAGATCGCCCTTGAACAGGCGAAACTGAGCAACCAGCAGCTGGACGCGCAAATCGCCGCCGCCCGCGCCAACCTGCGCACCGCGCAGTACACCGCCCGTAACGATAAGGTCACGCTCGATCGCTATCAGCGCCTGAGCACCATGCAGAACGTCTCGCAGTCCGATCTCGACAAGGTGCGGACCACCTGGCAGACCAGCGAGCAGACGGTCTCGGCGCTGAACGCGCAGATCCAGAACCTGCTGATCCAGCGCGGCGAGCGCGACGATAAGCGCAACGTCACCCTGCAGAAATACCGCAACGCGCTGGAGGAGGCGCAGCTGAACCTGGCCTGGACCAAAGTGCGTGCGGAAACTGACGGCATGGTCAGCAACCTGCAGCTTAACCCGGGGATCTACGCCACCGCGGCGACAGCCGTGCTGGCGCTGGTCAACAACAATACCGATATCGTCGCTGACTTCCGTGAGAAGAGCCTGCGCCACACCGCGGTAAACACCGATGCGGCGGTGGTTTTTGACGCCTTGCCGGGGGAAGTTTTCCCGGCGCACGTGACCAGCAGCGATGCCGGGATTCTGGCGGGGCAGGAGGCGGTTAACGGGCAGCTGTCGCAGCCGGAACAGTCCACCCGCTGGGTGCGTGATGCCCAGCGAATGCGCATTCACGTCGCGCTGGATCAGCCGCTGGCGAAACCGCTGCCGACCGGCGCCCGCGCCACGGTGCAGCTGTACAATAGCGAGGGACCTTTCGCCCGCACCTTCGCCGGCCTGCAGATCCATCTGGTGAGCTGGTTGCACTATGTCTATTAATACCCTGGCGCACGTCTTTACCCCGCACGGCAATATCGTCTACACGGCGAATGATTTTCGCCAGACGGTGCGTATCGCCGTGGCCGGGACCATTGCGCTCAGCATCTCCACCTTCTACGACGTGCAGTACGGCGTATTTTTTGTGGTGTATCCGCTGATGCTGATGTCGCTGGTGCCGGTGTTCAACCGCCACGTCGCCCGCCAGTTTGTGTTCAGCGCGGCGGTGAACTGCGTCGAAATGGTGCTGATTGTCGGTTATCTGTCGCAATGGCCGGTGATCATGACGCTGGTGGTGTTCGCCCTGTACGTGATGCGTTTTCGCTTTATGAGCCAGGGGCCGCTGTTTCTGCTGGGGTCGATGGGGGTGGTGTGTCAGAGCACGATGCTCAACTTTATGAGCTACCCGACCAGCAACTGGCACACTCTGATGTTCTCCAACATGGAAGCGTGCGTGCTGGCGGTGGCGCTGAGCGCGCTGCTGCATTACCTGATCCCGGACGTCGAACCGCGCAAGCCGCCGCCGCGCATTGAAAAAGACGCCGCCCGCATCCGCCACGAGTCGCTGCTCTCCGGCACGGTGGCGACGATCATCTTCGTGGTGTTTCAGATCTGCGATCTCAGCGACTCGCTGTCGGCGCTGATGGCCGGGATCCTGATCCTGTTCCCGATGCACTATCGCGGGGCGGTGATCAGCTCGATCTGGCGCGTGGCGGGGGTGGTGCTGGCCTGTCTCTATATTCTGGTGGTGCAGCTGATTATCTATGACTTCAGCAATCACATGATCCTGATGATGCCGCTGATTGGCCTCGGGCTGGCCTTTAGCGCCCGCCTGCACGTGATGGAGAAAGTGGGCGCCGGGGTGGGCTTCGCCAGCATTACCACCATCGGCATTATGTTTGGCCAAAACCTGCATCCCTATCAGGATCTGGTGTTCAGCGATCTGTACCGCATCACCTCGGTGACGGTCTCGCTGGTGGTCACGCTGACCCTGGTTTTTCTTATGCACCGTCTGCTGAACTGCTTTGCGGCGACGCGCTTTGTGGTAAGCGATTAACCTGCCGGTGGGAAGGTGGCGAGACAGCGCCACGCTTCCCCGTCCTGCTGATATAACGCCGCCGTCTGTTCCGGGACGATCCAGGCTCGCGCGTCGGCTTCCGTCCCCTCAAGCAGGATGCACAGCCCGCAGCCGCTGCGCAGCTGGCGGGGAATATCTTTGACCTCGAAGGTCATTCCCGCCGCCTGCAGGGCTTTGCGCGTTCGCACCACTCCCACCGTGGAATGAAATAAAAACAGAAACGTTGTCATCCGCGCCTCCGCTGGCGCTGGCCGATCAGCGCCGCGCCGATCGCCCCGGCGAACTGGGCGTCGGGATGGGTTGTCACCGCCATGCCGACATGGCTTTCCAGCATGCGGGCAAAGGCGGCGCAGTGGCTGACGCCGCCGGTAAACAGCAGCGGCCCCTGCGCTGATAAGCGGCCGATAAAGTTCGCGCTGCGCCGGGCCATGGCGTTAATCACCCCCGCCAGAATCGCCTCCGGCGCGACCCCCGCCGACCGCAGGCTGATGACTTCCGATTCGGCGAATACCGTACACATGCTGGTGATGGCATGCGGTTCCACGCCGTCGGTAATGGCGTCCAGCTGTTCGACGCTGGCGCCGAGGGTGCGTGAAATGACCTCCAGAAAGCGGCCGGTGCCGGCGGCGCATTTGTCATTCATCAGAAAGTCGCTGAGGTTGCCCCCGGCATCCAGCTGGATAACCTTGCTGTCCTGGCCGCCGATATCAATCACCGTGCGGGTGTCCGGCGCCAGCAGGCGGGCGCCGAGACCATGACAGGAAATCTCCGTCACCTGTTTATTGGCGAAATCCACCAGCTGGCGGCCATAGCCGGTGAGGGTTAAAAAGGGCGTTTCCGCGAGGCCAGCGCGCAGCGTCTCCCAGGCCTCATGGATGGCGTCGGCGGGGCGAAAGGGGGTCGGGCAGAGGAAACGACGCGTAACCACCCCGTCCGCGAGCAGGATGCCTTTCGTGGCAGTGGAGCCGGAATCAATACCAACCGTGTAGATCACGCGTGCTCCTTATAGCATTTCGATAAAGGCGGCGACGCGGGTGCTGAGCTGGCCGAGGTCCGCTGTCGAATAGTCGGTTTCTATCGCCATATAAGGAAGGTCGTGCTGCTGGCGGAGATGGCGTTTAATGGCCAGCGATTCCACGGCATAGGTATGGCAGGCCTGCAGAATGACGTCGATCACTCCGTCGGCCTGGTACTCCTCCACCATCTGGCTCAGCAGCTGCAGGCGCTGATGGTTAGGGGAAATACAGGAGCAGCCGATGGCGAGATATTTGTCGGTTAAGGCGTCGTAGACGTCGCCCTCTTCCGCCACGCAGCGCTCGGTGGCCTTCGCACCGGTGCAGTTTTCATAGCCTACCACCCAGCCGCCGTTTTCTTCGATGGCGCGAACCACTTTCTCCGCCGCGCCGCCGATCGGGCAGCCGGTGATCAGAATGCGCGGGCGGGATGCCAGCCGTTTACCCTGCTGCCACTCCTGACGGATGCGCTCCGCCATGGCGTTGAGCTCGTCAATCAGCGCGGTTTTGTCGAAGCGGAAGGTGGCGCCGTACACCACTTTCAGGATGTCGCCGCCGCTGAGCGCCGGCGGATTGAGCTGCCCGAGACGATAAAAGTGGGCCAGCGCCCGGCGTTCACGGTTTTTCAGCACGATGGCTTCACGCAGCGCCGCCTCGCTAATCGGCGCGCCAAACCGCGCCTCAATCACCTGCTGCAGGCGCAGGATCTCCTTTTTCCACAGCGCGCGGGAGGCCGCGTCGCTGGCGCTGTTCGGCAGCTGCATCACGTGGACCGCCTTGAACTCGGCCATGTACTCGTACATTTTCTTTTTGCCGTCGCAGGTGGTTTCCCCGACCACCAGGTCAGAGAAATAGAAGTAGGGGCATTTATCGGTTTTGCCGAAGCCGTAGCTGCTTTTGATTAACGGGCAGAGGTTGCGCGGCAGATCTTTTTCCGCTTCCTCGATGGTTTCATCGGAGGTAGAGCACAGCGAGACCACCACGGCCCCCGCCGCCATAGCGATCTCCTGAGGCATAAAGGTGCAGTAGGTACCCACCAGCGGCACGTTCTGCTCTTTAAGATCCATGACGGTGAGAAAGCCCTTCTGGCGAGCTTCCGAGAACTGGTCAAAAATAGCGGGTAGATCGGTGATAAGCGACATGGTTTTCCTTCCCCGTACACGGGAGATGCTGAAAGAGCCGCCATTATAACCCTGTTGTTTGTATGCTTTTATTGATCTCCTGCGTCTGCGCGCGGCGTTAATAGACCTTCTTTAAATCCATCTCTTCCTGGATCCGCTCGCTCCACGCCAGATGAGTGCGGATGGCCTCTTCGATACCGGCGTTGTAGAACAGCGGCCCCAGCTCCTGGGCGATAAAGTCGACAAAAAATTCAGCGTCAAACTGCTCCAGCTCGAGGTTAAACGTCTCTTCGCAGTACTTGCTGAGCCTGTCGCGCAGCAGGTCACGCTGCGCCGGGCTGAGTTCAATCTCACTCATGATGGGGCTTTCTCCGTAAAAGGGGTCACGACTGCCGGGCTTCAATGACCGCTTGCGCACACTGACGCTGGTGGCGTAACAGTCCGGCGAGGCAGCAGGCGGCGATGAGCCCGGCGGCCACCGCTAACAGGTGGAAGGGCAGTCTCCCGCCATGGAACCACAGCCAGCGCGCGCCTTCAATCGATAAGGCGCTGACGCTGAGGATCACGATATTCAGCGAGGCGGAGACCGTGCCTTTCGGCAGGTCGTTGGAAAAGAGGGTAAAGCGGAACAGCGTCGGGAAAATTAGCCCGATGCCGAAGGCGTAGAAGCAGGTGCCGAGCACCGACCACAGCCAGACGTGCGGCCATACCAGATTCCCAACGATCAGGATGGCCAGGCCGAGCATCTGTACCGGCACCGCGCTCAGCACAAAGCGCGGGCGGGTGGGATCTTTTACCCAGCGCGCCACCGACAGGTTGGCGATGATGACGGCGCTGAAGACCGGCACCTGGCTCCAGGCGAACTCGCTGGTGGTCAGCCCGCCGGCGTCCATTAAAATCACCGGCGATACCGCCACCCAGCTCATCAGCGGAATATAGCTCAGCGACAGCGTGGCGGCGCCGAGCAAAAAGATGCGGTTGCGAAAGACGTTGCGAAAATCGCGCAGTACGCCCAGGGGGCTGAACGGCACCTCGCCCCGGCGCACCGTCTCCGGCATGGTCAACAGCAGCCCCAGCCAGGCCACCAGCCCCATGGCGGCGATAATGCCGAACAGCGCTTTCCAGTGGATAAAATGCATCAGCGCCGCGCCGGAGAGCGGGCCGACGATCGGCGCCACCAGCACGACGGAGGTGATCACCGCCATCAGCCTGATCGACCTTTTTTCCTCAAAGGCTTCCTGCACGGTGACGTAGCCGACGGTGGCGATAAAGCAGATGCTGGTGCCCTGCACGAAGCGGGCAATCAGGAACTGGGTCATGGAGGTGGTGAACAGCGTCGCCAGGCAGGCGAGGGTGAAAATGAGCGCGCCGGTGAGCAGTACCGGACGCCGTCCGATTCGGTCAGAGAGCGGCCCCAGCAGCCACTGCAGCGCCATGCCGCCGGCCATATACAGGCTTACCGAGGCTGGAGCCAGCGCCACATCGGCGTTGAAATCCCGCACCACGTGGAGGATCCCCGGCTGGATCAGGTCGGTGGTGAGATAGGCGGAAAAATCATACAGAATGAGCGCCGCCGGGAAGAACAGCGCGGCGGCGTGCCGGGTTAGCCAGTGGGTCATCCGGTGCATTATCTCGCCCTCCCTGTGGAATATTTATCAGCGCTATTGTTCAGATAGTATCATTGCTAACCAATATGCAGATGCAGCAGCGAGGGGATCTGCGAGAGCAGCCACAACAACAGACCGATAGTTCCCCCCACCAGGGTGCCGTTGATGCGGATGAACTGCAGATCTTTACCGATGTTGAGCTCGATCTGCCGCGACATATCGCGGGCGTCCCAGCTCTTCACCGTGTCGCTGATATGTCGAGTGAGGAAGGCGGCGAACTCCGGCGCCACCCGATGTGCCGCCTGCTCCAGGTGTTCGTTGAGCGATTCGCGCAGCGCGTCGTCGCGGAGTAAGGTTTCACCGAACCACTGGCCGGCCTCGGCGATGCGCTGCTTGATACGCGAGTCGTCGCTGCTGATATCGTTTTTTACCCAGCCGCGCAGGTCTCCCCACACTTCGCCAAGATAGCGGTTGAAGGTCTCATCGTTTTTCAGCCAGGCTTTGATGTTATCGGCCTTCTGCGCCAGTTCCGGGTCGGATTTCAGGTTATCGATTAGCTTTTGCGTCGCGCGGTCAAAGGTCTGGCGGATCTGGTGGGTGCGATCGTGGGTGACTTCGTCCAGCAGGGTATTCACGGCGTCGGTGACCATCTCGGCGCTGTGCTCGCCGAGCCACTCGGTGGGTAACAGCCTGGCCTTCAGCGGATGTTCGGTCTCCAGCCAGTGTACGATGCCGCGGGCGATAAAAGCGCGGGAGCTGTCGCGCTGCAGCAGGGCGATCAGCTGATTTATCAGCGAATCCAGCAGCTTTTGATGGCGGTTGTCGCGGGTCAGCCCCTCCAGCATCATGGCGCTGGTCTGCGTCAGGTCGACCTTATCGATCGCCTTATGCACCGCGCGCCGCAGCAGGCGCTGAATGCGGGCGTCATCGGTCAGTTCGAGAAAACCGCTCATCACCTGCAGCAGGTGTTGGCCAACCCGCCGGGCGTTCTCAGGCTGGCTGAACCAGTTGCCGAGCATCAGCGCTGGTTGATAGCGGCGGATCAGCGCCACCAGCGACGGGGTATCGAGGAATTTCTCCTCAACGAAGCGGCCGAGGTTGTCGGCGATGCGATCTTTGTTGCGCGGGATAATCGCGGTATGGCGGGCGACAAAGGGCAGCGGAATACGGCGAAACAGGGCCACCACCGCAAACCAGTCGGCCAGCGCCCCGACCATCGCCGCTTCGGAAATGGCCTTCAGCGCGCTGACCCACGGCGTCGGCGGCAGCAGCAGGGTGGTGATAAATAGCGCGGCGGCGATCAGCAGCAGCGACAGCGCCAGCAGTTTGGCGCGTTTCAGTTCAGCGAGTTTTTCCATAAACTTAAGCATATAACCTGACGGCGAGGTCGTGCAAAAATCGCCAGATAATCCACAGACCGAACATCATCAGGATCGCCCCCGCAGCCCGCTCGACCCGCCAGACGATGGCGCTCAGGCGGCGCTGTACCTGCGGCAGCGCAATCGCGCTCACCAGCAGTAAATCCCAGAAGAACACCACGCTGACCATCCACAGCCCGCTCACCGTTTGCTGCAGCAGGGTGACCGCCGGCCCCAGCAGGGAGGTCATCAGCGCCAGATAAAACAGCGCATTCTTCGGGTTGAGCAGCGATGACCCCAGCCCCAGCAGTAGCTGCTTGCCGAACCCCGGACGCGATGTGCGAACGCTCTCCACCGCCAGCGCCGCGGGACGGCTGCGAATCAGCAGGCTGCCAATCCACAGTAAGTAGCCCGCGCCCAACAGCTCGATGAGTAAAAACAGCAGCGGCGCCTGGCGCAGAAGTCCCCAGCCAACGATGGCCAGAACAATATACAGCGCATTGCCGGCGGCGATGCCGAGACACAGTCCGAGGCTGCCGCGGATCCGGTAGCGTACAGCGTAACCGACCAGCAGAAAAAAATCGGGGCCCGGACTGAGCAGGGCGACAAAGTGGGACAGGGCTAACGCCGGGAAGGCGGCGGGGAAGAGAGTCGATAAGGTATGCATAGTGGCCTCGATAATGGTGCTGAGGCCACCCTACGCCAGATGGAAAATTACTTATTGTCGGAAATTGATCTGCTGTGCGCATACTGCCGCGGCGTGGCAGCGGTATAGCTGACAAAGGTTTTATGGAAATGGCTCTGATCGGCAAAGCCGGCCTGATAGCCGACGTCGGCGATAGGGTCCCCGGCGCGTAAGCGCGTTTTCGCATATTCGATGCGCGCCATATTGATCAAACTGGCGGGCGTCAGGCCGGTATCCTGTTTCACGGCGCGGATAACGGTCTCTTTACGTAGCGCGCTATCGTGGGCCAGTTTATCCAGCGATGGCGGAGCCGGCAGATCTGTCGCCAGGCGCTGAAACAGCAGGGCGCTGGCGTGATGTGGCGCCTGCGGCGCGGCGGCGCACAGCGGCAGCGCGTGCAGGAGCTGCGCCACCCGGGCTGGCAGTTGCTCAATGCGGCCGCGGCTCATCAGGGCGACAATCTGCTGGAAGCAGGCAAAGAGAGGGCTGTCGCGCAGCAGCGGCTGCGGCGAAGCCATGCTGACGGTAGGGGGAATATCCGGACGCTGCGCATGGCACCATGCCGCCTCCAGGTACAGCATATGATAGCTGCGCGGCTGGTCACGCAGCGGATTACAGCTATGCGGCGCGTGCGGCGGGATCACGATCAGATCCCCGGGCTGCAGGAGATATTCCTGTCCATTGCACAGGCAGCGCGTTTCACCGTCGATAATCGCCCCCACCGAGAGCTGCGGGTGGCTGTGGCGCTTATAGGCCTGACGGCTGCGCCAGGTGCTGCGCAGCTCCAGCCACGGCAGGCGATCGTCTCGCCAGAAGGTTTGGGGAATATCTCGGGTATGGTTCACCGCATCGACCTTTGCTGAGGGGATAAATCGTTTATAGCATGCTGCGCCGAGGCTGTCGCCCGCCGGGATTTGCGTACCGCGTCGAAAAAGGATGTCACGCTTGCAGTCCGGGGAAATATGTTTTCGTCGCGGAACGTAAAACTCCGGTTTCCGGGGTGCCAGAGACATTCATGGGAGGTAGAGTCCCTGCAGGATAAGCAGGCAGGGATGAGCCGATGGCAAAGGGCACCACCTCGACGCCGCATGATGCGGTGTTTAAACAGTTTCTCACTCAGGCCGACATCGCCCGTGATTTCCTGGCGATCCATCTACCGCCTGCGCTGCGTCAGCGCTGCGACCTCGATACCTTACAGCTGGAGTCGGCAAGCTTTATCGAGGAGAGCCTGCGGGCCTGGTACTCCGATGTGCTGTGGTCACTCAAAACCGCGTCTGGCGAGGGCTACATTTATGTGGTTATCGAACATCAGAGCTCGCCGGATACGCAGATGGCCTTCCGCCTGATGCGCTACGCCATCGCCGCGATGCAGCGCCATCTGGATAGCGGTCATACCAGACTGCCGCTGGTGGTGCCGATGCTGTTCTATCACGGAGCGACCACGCCATACCCGTGGTCGCTCAACTGGCTGGACTGCTTTGCCGATCCACCGCTGGCGTGGGAGCTTTATGCCTCGCCCTTTCCGCTGGTGGATATCACGGTGATCCCCGACGATGAGATCGTTCGTCAACGGCGCGTGGCATTACTCGAGCTGATACAGAAGCATATTCGCCAGCGCGATTTAATGGGGATTGTTGAGCAACTGACGACGATTTTACTTAGCGGTGACGCTAATGACAGGCAGATAAAAACGCTGTTTAATTATCTGCTGCACACTGGCAACGCGCGCCGCTTTGGCCGGTTTATCCACAAAGTGGCACAACGGGTTCCTCAGCACAGGGAGAGATTGATGACCATCGCCGAACGAATACAGGAAGTGGGCCGCAGAAAAGGCAAACGGGAAGGCCGGCAGGAGGGACAGCATGCTGAAGCGCTGCGCATTGCCCAGAGGATGCTGGCCGACGGCATTGCCCGCGAGACGGTGGTGAAAATCACCGGCCTGACCGCCGATGAGGTCGCCGCGCTGGCGCATTGATAACGCCGGGGCGGCCTGACGGTCGCCCCGGTTAGCCATCGTTATGGAATATTCCGGATATACCTAACTTTACCCGCATCGCCAGCCATCTCGACTACCCTTAATATCCTTAACGGCATTTTTGACTGCCTTTATAGCGATAACAAGGAGACATGCGATATGGCCTATCAGACGGTGAATCCTGCGAACAATCAGCTTATTAAAACGTACCCGGCGCACAGCGATGCGGACGTGGAGGCGGCGCTGCGGCAGGCGGATGCGCTCTATCATTCGGCCTGGGCGAAAGGCGATATTGAACCGCGCCTGGCGGTGCTGCATAAGCTGGCGGATCTGATCGACAGCCGGGTGGAAGATCTGGCGAAAATCGCCAGCCAGGAGATGGGGAAACTCATTAAGCAGAGCCGCGGCGAAGTGAAACTGTGCGCGCAAATCGCCCGCTATTACGCCGATAACGCCAAATCGTTCCTGGCGCCGGTGAAGTATCCCTCCGAACTGGGTGAAGCCTGGGTTGAGCACCACCCCATTGGCGTCTTACTGGCGGTGGAGCCGTGGAACTTCCCCTATTACCAGCTGATGCGCGTCCTGGCGCCAAACCTGGCGGCCGGGAACCCGGTTATCGCCAAACACGCCAGCATCGTGCCGCACTGCGCGGAGACCTTTGCTCATCTGGTGCGCGAGGCCGGCGCACCGGAAGGGGCGTGGACCAATCTGTTTATCTCTCAGGATCAGGTGGCGAAGATTATCGCCGACGACCGTGTGCAGGGGGCGGCGCTGACCGGGTCGGAAAAAGCCGGCAGCGTGGTGGCGGCGCAGGCGGCGAAGCATATTAAGAAATCGACCCTGGAACTCGGCGGCAACGATGTGTTTGTGGTGCTCGATGATGCTGAGCTCGAGCGCGCGGTGAAAATCGGCGTCCAGGCGCGGCTGAATAACGCCGGCCAGGTGTGTACTGCCGCCAAGCGGTTTATTCTGCATGAGAGCATCGCTGAGTCGTTTCTGACGAAATTTAGCGAGGCATTTCGCCAGGTAAAAATAGGCGATCCGCTGGATGAAAGCACCACGCTGGGGCCGCTCTCTTCTAAAGATGCGCTGGAAACCTTAAGCAAGCAGGTGGATGAGGCGGTCAAAAACGGCGCCACGCTGCATCTGGGCGGCAAAGCGGTGGCGCGGGAAGGCAACTTCTTTGAACCCACTATCCTGACCGGTATCACCCGTGACAACCCGGCGTACTTCGAAGAGTTCTTTGGCCCGGTGGCGCAGATCTACGTGGTGAAAAACGATGAGGAGGCGATTGCGCTTGCCAATGATTCTCACTATGGCCTGGGCGGCGCGGTGTTCAGTCAGGACATCGAACGCGCCAAACGGATGGCATCCGCCATTGAAACCGGGATGGTCTATATCAACTGGCTGACCGATACCGCGCCCGAACTGCCGTTTGGCGGCGTGAAGCGTTCCGGTTATGGCCGGGAGCTCTCCGATCTCGGGATCAAAGAGTTCGTGAACCAGAAGCTGGTGGTGGTGCGCCGCTAGGCCGGCCATAAAAAAACCTGCCATCCGGCAGGTTTTTTTATAATAGATTTATTGCACTTCGACTTTATCCCAGCCGCTTTTGAACATACAGCTGTCGACTAAGGTCTCCCGCTGATATTCATTCGCGTCTTCTACCGTATAACTTGTTTCAACATCCTGTTTCTTTTGCTTTTTGTCCGTTTTTTCTGAACTGGATCCGGTCACCACGTTATCCGGCGGGAGATCGACCAGGGCCTGCGCTTCACATTCGGTGAGCTTTTTATGCATCTCGGCATCGCTTAAACCCGGCTTCACCCAGGTATACTGAGTGCAGCCGGTCAGCAGCAACGCCAGGCTCAGCGCAGAGAGCGCGGCGAGACGTGATTTCATCAGAAGGTAACCCCGCCGCCTACGTAGGCGCCGTCAATCAGGGTGTGGTTTGGGCGGCCCTCTTTGCCGTCAACGCTCACGTGACGGTAACCCACCTTCAGGGTCAATGGACCAACCGGGGACCAGCTCACGCCGCCGTTCGCTTCAACATAGTTTTTCACGCTGTTGTTCAGGCCGTCGGGCGCGACATACCCTTCGCCAAATACGTGGATGCTGTCGGTCAGGGCCACGTTCACCCCGCCGCCGACCGGAAACGCGACGCCGTTATCGCCTTTTTTCGGTCCCAGATAGATAGCTTTCGCGCCAGCGTTGAGCATCACCGGGCCCACTTCCAGATTGTAACCCGCGCCAACGCCGCCGGTCTGGCTACCGTCATCGGTATTCTTCAGCCAGTGGCTTTCGGCATACAGGCCGGAAGAGGATTTACCCATTTCCATATTCAGGTTGGTAAAATTCTTACCTTGTTCAACGGTAAACCCCATTGCCATGGCGGAACCAGAGACCGCGGTCAGGGCAGCAACAATAAGGATGTTAAGCTTTTTCATGGTTTGCTCCTCGTCATTAAATTTGTCTGAGGGCACCTTAACAATCGATGTTTACCTCTGCAAATGTGACTTACTTCGATTTTTTATGCTGGTTTTGTCAGCGGTGTGTTTTGATAATGTTGTAAAGACGTTGGGTTACGGCGAGGTCAATCATGAAATTTGGTCTGTTTAGCAGAGGTTTAATGGGAGAGCTAAACAGAAACTGAACAGGGCGGGCATTAATTATTAAGGATCCTATTCATTTAGTTTCTTATTATTTCCAAAAGTGTTTCTACTGTTACTTATAAAAACGTTGATTTACATTTTTCGACGCGATGACGACGTTTTGTTCCTGTCTTTGACGATGTGCGGTGAGAGAAGGGGGCCTGCGCCTTAGCGCGCAGGCGGGTAGGTTAGCGTCGTAACCCGGCAAACGCCGCGCGAATTTCCTCTTCCGGCAACTGAATGCCGATAAACACCAGCGTGGTATGCGGCGTTTCATCGCCCCACGGGCGATCCCAGTCGGCGCTGTAGAGGCGCTGCACGCCCTGGAACAGCAGCCGATTCGGCTCGCCGTCGATCCACAGCATCCCTTTATAGCGCATCAATTGATCGGCGAAGGAGAGCAGCAGGTTTTCCATTACCCGTGATACCTCGCTGATATCCACCGGGTAATCCATCTCAACCACGATTGATGACACGTCGTTTTGCTTCTCGGCCATAAAGTGGAAACGCGGTGTGCTGTTAACGACCTTCTCTTCCAGCATAAAGCCGCTGGTGTTAAACAGCTGGCTTAGATCGATATCGCCATGAATGACGGTATAAATCGGCGCCCGGGCATTGATGCGCGCCAGGCGTTCGCGCAGCTTTTCGGTATCGCCGGCAACATCAGTTTTGGTCAGCAATATGCGGTCCGCGTAGCCCACCTGCGACTGGGCAATGGTGAACTGATCCATCTGCTGGTCGGCATGGACCGCATCCACCAGGGCGATCACGCCATCCAGCAGATAGCGCTCGCAAAGCACCTCATGGGAGAAAAAGGTCTGGATAATCGGCCCCGGGTCGGCCATGCCGGTGCACTCAATCACCAGCCGGTCAAACTCGATTTCGCCGCGATCGCGGCTGTCGAGGAGATCGAGCAGGGCGTCTTCCAGTTCGTTGGAGCGCGTACAGCAGATGCAGCCGTTGGTCAGGGTTTTGATCTGCGTGGCGCGGTCGCCGATCAGCTGATCGTCAACGGAGACTTCGCCAAATTCATTTTCAATCACGGCGATTTTGAAACCGTGCTGCTCATTCAGGATATGGCGCAGGAGGGTGGTTTTTCCTGCGCCGAGAAAACCGGTGAGTAGGGTGACTGCAATCGGTGCCATTATTGCCTCCATTAACAGCAGCGTACGCCGCCTTTGCCGTCGCCGCCGTAGCGGGCCTGCTGGCGTTCGCGGAAGAATTCTTCATAAGTCATGTACGGCTGATCCGGATGGTTGGTTTGCATATGGGCGACGTAGTTGTCGTAATCCGGAATGCCAATCAGCATTTTCGCCGCCTGACCGAGATATTTTTTAGCCTGACCTAAGTTACCAAACATTGTAAGTTCCAGATAACGAATAAAGCCGGATGGCGACTCGCGCCTTATCCGGCCTACGTTAATGCGCTTGTTTGTAGGCCGGATAAACGTAGCGCTATCCGGCATCAGAGTTAATGATGTGACGAGGTCTTCACACCGCCTTCCGGTACCGGCACGTACGGGGTCTCTTTGTCGGTGCGCACCTTATTGTTGCGCACGTTGAGCCAGGTTTTGATGCCGTAGAAGATGATGCTGTACACCACCACCAGGAACAGGATACTCAGCCCGGCGTTGGTGTAGTTGTTGACCACGATATGATTCATGTTGGCAATCTGCTGCGCGGTCAGCTCGCCGCCGGCGGCGATCTTCTCTTTATACTGCTGAGCCATAAAGAAGAAGCCTTCCATCTGCGGGTTGGTGCTGAACAGCTTCAGACCCAGCGCCCAGGTGGTGCACAGCAGCAGCCACGCAGCCGGGATCACGGTGACCCAGATATATTTGGTGCGCTGCATTTTGACCAGCACCACGGTGCCAAGCACCAGCGCCACGGCGGCCAGCATCTGGTTAGAAATACCGAACAGCGGCCACAGGCTCTTCACGCCGCCCAGCGGGTCGACCACGCCCTGATACAGCAGGTAGCCCCACAGCCCGACGCAGCCCGCGGTACCGATAATCCCGGCGACCAGCGAGTCGGTTTTTTTCAGGAACGGCACGAAGTTACCCAGCAGATCCTGCAGCATAAAGCGGCCTGCGCGGGTACCGGCATCCAGCGCGGTGAGGATAAACAGCGCTTCAAACAGGATACCAAAGTGGTACCAGAAGCCCATATCCGCCATCGGGATGATTTTATGGAACACGTGGGCGATACCGACGGCCAGCGTCGGCGCGCCGCCGGCGCGGTTCAGTACCGAAGGTTCGCCGATATCTTTCGCCGTCTGCAGGATCTGCTCAGGTGAAATCACGAAGCCCCAGGAGCTGACGGTCGCCGCCGCGTGAACGGTCACTTCTTTCAGCTGCGCGGCGATCATCGCCGCGTTTTCACCGCCCATTTCGTGCAGGTTCGGCATGACGATGCCCAGGCCCGCCGGCGGGGTGTTCATCGCGAAGTAGAGACCCGGTTCGATAATCGATGCCGCGACCAGCGCCATGATGGCCACGAAAGATTCCATCAGCATCGCGCCATAGCCGATAAAGCGGGCATCGGTTTCGTTGGCCAGCAGCTTCGGCGTGGTGCCGGAGGCGATCAGCGCGTGGAAGCCGGAGACCGCGCCGCAGGCGATAGTGATAAACAGGAACGGGAACAGGGCGCCTTTCCACAGCGGGCCGGTGCCATCAATGTACTGGGTCACTGCCGGCATTTTCAGGTCCGGGTTGAGGATAACGATCCCCAGCGCCAGGCCGACGATAACGCCGATTTTCAGGAAAGTAGCCAGATAGTCACGCGGCGCCAGAATCAGCCATACCGGCAGCAGGGCGGAGATAAACGCGTAGCCAATCAGGGTAAAGGTGATGGTGGTGTCTTTAAAGGTCAGCGCCGGGCCCCAGTAGGGGTCGTGAGCAATAATGCCGCCGAACCAGATGGAGGCCACCAGCAGCACGATACCGATAACCGACACTTCACCCACGCGGCCCGGGCGCAGGAAGCGCATGTAGATACCCATGAACAGCGCGATAGGTACCGTCGAGCAGACGGTAAAGACGCCCCACGGGCTCTCCGCCAGCGCTTTCACTACGATCAGCGCCAGTACCGCGAGGATGATGATCATAATCAGGAAGCAGCCGAACAGGGCGATAGAGCCCGGAACCGGCCCCATCTCCTGCTTGATCATCTCGCCCAGCGAGGCACCGTTACGCCGCGAGGAGATAAACAGCACCATAAAGTCCTGTACTGCCCCCGCCAGCACCACGCCGGCCAGCAGCCAGAGGGTGCCAGGCAGATAGCCCATCTGCGCGGCAAGCACCGGGCCCACCAGCGGGCCGGCGCCGGCAATGGCGGCGAAGTGGTGGCCAAACAGCACGTAGCGGTTGGTCGGCACATAGTTCAGGCCATCGTTATTAATGACCGCCGGCGTCGAGCGCGTCGGGTCAAGCTTCATCACCTTCTGCGCGATATACAGGCTGTAATACCGGTAGGCGACGAGGTACACGGAAACCGACGCCACGACGATCCACAGGGCACTGACGTGCTCACCGCGGCGCAGGGCGACGACTGAGAGGCAAAATGCCCCGATGATTCCGAGAATCACCCAGGGTATGTGCTTGAGTAGTTTTTTGGTATCCATAGTAAAACCTGGCGTTAATTAGATGAATAATTGGCCGAAGCCGTCTGGTTTTAAGTAAGGGTTAATGGAGGTATTGATTAGCTAGGCTGGCTTCGATCTTGCCAGAACTACGCGCGCGTAAAGTTGGGTAAATCGGTGAGTGGTTGTATAGGGGGTTAAACGGTTACTGGAGGGGGTAAGCGGTTGGCTACGAAGTGAACAGGGCTGGATTATGTGATTGTGATCACAGGAGATTGTGGCCTGCGACTCTGTTGGTTAACGCTCCTCCCCAACCGGGGAGGAGCAGGCGAGGCCATTACACCGCGACTTCCATGTCCATCATCACCGGGTGGAAACGGCGTTTAAAGTAAATCAGGCCGTGGCCTTGCGGGCTCAGGGTAATATTGCGGATCTCCACCAGATATACCAGGTGGGTACCGATGGTTTGCACCTGGCTAATCTCGCCTTCGAGACTGGCCAGCGAGCCCTTCAGCACCGGCTGCCCGAGCGCGCCGTGCTGCCAGCCGCTGAGGGCAAACCGCTCTTCCATCGTCACCCCGGTCATCCCGGCGAAATGACGGGCCATGATTTCCTGTTCGTGGTTCAGCACGTTGATGCACAACTTGCCGTTGCCCTGAAACACCGGGTTCATCGCGCTGTTGGCGTTGATACACACCATCACCGATGGCGGCGTATCCGTCACCGAGCACACCGCCGTGGCGGTAATCCCGCAGCGGCCGGCTTCGCCTGCGGTAGTGACCACATTCACCGCCGCCGACAGGCTGGCCATGGCATCGCGAAAACGCAGGCGTTGTTCATCTAATTGCATTATGACCTCCCGCTGCGAATTACTTCAGCAGCTTATCCAACATGTTGATATCAGCGTTATTGTGCAGATGCGGCACCGTCCAGCCGTTCTGGTCGTACTCGGAAAGGCAGCGGTCGACCATCGCCATCATCTTGTCCATATTGCCGGAGCTCTGCGCCTGGCGCAGACACTGCAGGCGAATCTCATCCTGGCTACCGGAGTAGTTGATTTCATACAGCTCGTGGCGGCCGCCGAATTCGCTGCCGATGGCGTCCCACATCAGTTTGAGGATCTTGATGCGTTCAACGTGATCCATACCGTTGGAGCCGCGCACGTACTTCGCCAGATACTGGTCGATCTGCGGGTTGTTCAGATCGCGGGCGCTGGACGGCAGATAAATCAGGCCGCTGGTGACGTTGCGCTCGATGATGTTTTTGATCTTGGCGTAGGCCATCGGGGCCATCACGCGATAGGTCTGCAGCGCGGCGTGATCCGGCAGCCATGCGCCGTTGACCCACGGCGTCGCTTCCGAGCACATGGAATCGCTTAACGCCCAGAACATGTTGCGCCACGCCACAACTTCGCCAAGGTCGGCCTGCACACCGCGGAATTCGAGGGTACCGGTACATTCCAGAGAACGCTTCAGCAGGGCGGTGATAAAGTCCAGTTTCACCGCCAGGCGCACGCAGGCCTGCAGCGGATACATGCGGGCGAAACCGCCCTCCATGGTCCAGCGACGGCAGCGGTCAAAGTCGCGGTAAATCAGCACGTTCTCCCAGGGGATCAGCACTTTATCCATGACCAAAATCGCGTCGTTCTCGTCGAAACGGCTGGAGAGCGGATAGTCGTACGGGGACCCGGTCGCGCCGGCGACCATCTCATAGGAGGCGCGGGAGATAAGCTTCACCCCTTCGGCATCCATCGGCGCGACGAACATCAGCGCGAAGTCCGGGTTCTCGCCCATCACCTGTGCGGAGCCGAAGCCGATCATGTTGTAGTGGGTCAGCGCCGAGTTGGTGGCGACTACTTTCGCGCCGCTGACGATAATCCCGGCATCGGTCTCTTTTTCCAGCTTGATGTAGACATCCTTCACTTCATCAGCCGGCTTGTGGCGGTCGATCGGCGGGTTGACGATCGCATGGTTAAAGTACAGGCCGGTTTCCTGAATGCGGGTGTACCAGTTGCGGGCGTTCTGCTCGAACTGGCCGTAAAACGCCGGGTTGGCGCCCAGCGCGCAGCCGAAGGCGGCTTTATAGTCCGGGGTGCGGCCCATCCAGCCGTAGCTTAGGCGTGACCACTCGGCGATGGCGTCGCGCTGCTGGCGCAGATCGTCGGCGCTTTTCGCCACGCGGAAGAATTTATGGGTGTAGCCGCCGCTGCCGGTATCGGTGCCCCAGCACAGGGAATCCTGCATCTCCGGTTTGTGCAGCGCATCGTACAGTTGCGCGACAGAAGCCGCGGCATTACGGAAAGCCGGGTGGGTGGTGACATCCTTCACGCGCTCGCCGTAGATATAAATTTCGCGGCCATCCTGCAGGCTTTTTAAATATTCTTCGCCAGTTAACGGGCGTTTCGCGTCGGCGCGGAAATCTTCAGGTTTCATAGGGGCCTCTTCAGTATTTATCGGAAAATAATGTTAAATATATGTTTTGTTTTTGTTGTTTAATTGAAGCGGTTGTTGCGCTTGTCGTGAAGGGACGTTTGCGACAACGACGGGTACTTTTCAGGCGGGAGTGAATTTTGTGATCTCTGCAGCTTTTGCCGGCTGGCGCGGCGCTGACCCGACCTGTGGGCCATCGTCCGGCAGGCGCAGCGCCAGCGGGGACTTACGATACCGGTACTTTTTGCGCCCGGTAGCTGCTGGGCGAGCAGCCGACCTGGCGGCTAAAAAAGCGCGCAAAATAAGCGGGATCTTTAAACCCCAGCTGCCAGGCTATCTCATTAACCGCGCTATCGGAAAACAACAGCAGCCGCTTCGCCTCGCGTAGCTGGCGGTCGAATATCAGCCGCTTCGGCGAACGGTTGGCAAAGCGGCGACAGATATCGGTCAGCCGCGATTCGGTCAGGTGCAGCTCCCTGGCGTAATCCGGTACCGTCCAGTGCTGATGGTAGTGGCTGTCGATCATCTGGTTAAAGCGCTGGAATAGCTTCAGCTCGCCGCGCATGCCGCTGGCAGCGTGATCGTCGAGCTTTGCGTTACGCAATAGCAGGGTAAAGACCGCCTGCGCCAGCAGCGCCAGGGTATGCTCGCGCCCCGGCAACTGGGCGGTAGATTCCCGGCGAATCAGCTGCCAGTAGTGCGCCAGCGCCGCCAGCTCGTCGGGTTTATCCGCCAGCGACAGGCAGATCCCCGGCAGGCCGAAGGTCTCCCGCGTGCCGGGATAAAGCACCTCCAGCAGCGGCCAGATGAGTTCTTCGTGCACCGTCAACACGTGACCATCGCTATCGGACTCGGTAATAAAGGCGTGCGGCACCGAAGGCGGCGTTATCACAAACAGCGGCGCCTGCACCGAGTAGCGATGGTCATCAAGCTGCAGCTCAATCTGCCCGGTATCAAGAAAGTGCATCTGAAAATAGCGGTCGTGGCGATGCGCCTGCATGTCGCGGCCAAAAAAGGCCGCCATACGGGCAAACGACTGATAGTGCACCTCTTCGGTACCCAGGCTCTCGTCGTAATCTTTATTGATGTCGATGTTGGCGATGGAATGCTGACACATACCCGCTCCTTAGTGGCCTTTTTGCGCCGCTAAGCCCGGCGCGGCGGCGGCGTCCTCACGCTGGCTCATTGGAATGCGGGTGAGCACCAGCGCGCCGACGATCAGCAGTCCGGCGACAAACCACAGCCCGGAGCTAAAGCTGCCGGTGGTATCACGCAAAATGCCGATCAACAGCGGGCTGACGGCAGAGCCGACGTTGCCGATGGCGTTGATCACCGCCAGCGCCACCGCGCGCGACTGCAGGCTGATCACCCGATCCGGGGTGGTCCAGAAAATGGCCATCGCGGTAAAGGATCCCACCGAAGCCATAATAATGCCGATCAGCTGGATCAGGCTGTGGTGCGTTGCCGAAGCCAGCAGCCAACCCGCCGCGGCGAACAGGTAGGGCAGGATGGTATGCATCTTGCGCTCTTTGCGCCGGTCGGAGCGGCGACTCCACCAGATCATGCCGAAAATGGTGCAGAACTGCGGGATCGCCGCCAGCAGGCCAATCATGATGTTGCTACTGCCGGTGTTGAAGCTCTGCAGGATCTGCGGCGTCCAGATATTAATGGCGCTGAGGGTATTGGTCAGGCAGAAGTAGGCCAGGGTATACATCAGCACCGCTGGCGTCAGGACTTCGCGCAGCGTGGAACGCGGCGAAGCCGGGACGATCGCCGCATGTTCCCGTTCGCGATCGATCATCGCCTTCAGCGCCTGTTTCTCTTCGTTATCCAGCCAGTTGGCTTTATCCGGCGTGTCGTTGAGGAAGAACCAGGTGACGACGCCAAGCACCACCGATGGCAGGCCTTCCAGCAGAAACAGCCACTGCCAGCCCTTCAGGTTCCACAGGCCGTCGAGCGCCAGAATATAGCCGGAAAGTATCGAGCCGAGCATCATCGTCACCGGCATGGCGATCATAAACAGGGCGTTGGCGCGGGCGCGATGGTAGGCCGGGAACCACCAGGTCAGATAGACGAGGATCCCTGGTAGGAAACCAGCCTCGGCGATGCCGACCAGCATGCGCAGGATGTACAGCGTATGCGGGCTGGTGGCGAACATGGTACAGGTCGAGGCGATCCCCCAGACCACCATGATCCCGGCGATCCAACGGCGCGCGCCAACTTTCGCCAGCATGATATTGCTGGGGATCCCGCACAGCACGTAGGTGACGTAGAACAGCGTCGCCGCCAGGCCGAACATGGTGGAGGTCAGACCGAGGTCTTTGCCCATCGTCAGGCCGGCGAAGCCGATATTAATGCGGTCCAAAAATGAGAAAACAAAGAGAACGAACAGGAAGGTGATCAGGCGGCGGAACAGCTTTTTGATCACCCGGTTTTCTACTTCAACGGATTTATTATCATTGTGTTGCAGGGTAGAGGTAGTCATGTTGCGCTCCACATTATCCGTTCAATAGACGGATTTATTGTTATCGGTTGTGGTCGTTGCGGTGTGGGTAAACCGGGCCGCCAGCGCTTCTGCGCCGCGGGCCAGCAGTGTGGTATCGACGCCGACGGCGACGAACAGCGCGCCCAGTTCGAGATAGCGCTTCGCCAGCTGTTCATTGGCCATCAGGATCCCCGGCGCTTTACCGGCCTGACGGATTTGCTGGATGGCATCTTCAATGGCGGCCTGTACTTCCGGGTGCTGCGGATTGCCGCCGTGACCCATATCGGCGCTGAGGTCCGCCGGGCCGATAAACACCCCGTCCACCCCGTCGACATCGAGGATCTGCGGCAGATTTTTCAGCGCTTCGCGGGTCTCAATCTGTACCAGGACGCACATGGCGTCGTTGGCCTGGTGGAGATAATCCGGCACGCGGTTCCAGCGCGAGGCGCGGGCCAGCGCGCTGCCGACGCCGCGCATGCCGGCGGGCGGGTAGCGGGTGGCTCTGACCGCCAGCCGCGCTTCGTCGGCGTTCTGAACCATCGGCACCAGCAGGGTTTGCGCGCCGATATCCAATAGCTGTTTGATCTGCACCGGGTCGTTCCACGATGGGCGGACCACCGGCTGGCTAGGGTAGGGCGCGATGGCCTGAAGCTGGGTCAGCACCGTTTGTACATTGTTGGGCGCATGTTCGCCGTCGATCAGCAGCCAGTCGAAGCCGGCGCCGGCCAGCAGTTCGGCGCTGTAGCTACTGCACAGCCCAAGCCACAGGCCGATTAGCGGACGCCCGGCCTTGAGCGCCGCTTTAAAAGCGTTGTTCATGTTGCTCTCCTCAGACAAAGCGGCAGCTGATGGCGCCCATATTGCCGTAGTCGACGTGGAAGGTATCGCCCTTGCGCGCCGGGACCGGACGGGTGAAGGAGCCGCCGAGGATTATTTGCCCGGCTTCGAGCTGGACATCGTACGGCGCCAGCTTGTTGGCCAGCCAGGCCACGCCGTTGGCCGGGTGATTGAGCACCCCGGCGGCGACGCCGGTCTCCTCAATCACGCCGTTGCGGTACAGCAGGGCGGAGATCCAGCGCAGATCCAGCTCGTCGGGTTTAATCGGGCGGCCGCCGAGGATCACCCCGGCGTTGGCGGCGTTATCGGAAATGGTGTCGAACACTTTGCGCGGGCGCTGGGTTTCCGGATCGATGTTGTGGCAGCGGGCGTCAATAAGCTCCAGCGCCGGAATAACGAAGTCGGTGGCGTTGTAGACATCAAACAGCGTGCAGTTCGGGCCGCGCAGCGGTTTGGCCAGCACGAAGGCCAGCTCGACTTCGATACGCGGAACGATAAAGCGGTCGGTGGGGATATCGCTGCCGTCGTGGAAGAACATATCGTCAAGCAGCGCGCCGTAGTCCGGCTCGCTGATCTGCGAGCTGGCCTGCATGGCTTTTGAGGTCAGGCCGATCTTGTGGCCTTTGAGTACGCGGCCTTCGGCGATCTTCATCTCGACCCACTCGCGCTGGACGGCGTAAGCGTCCTCAATGGTGATCGACGGATAATCCAGCGAGATCGCGCGGATCTGTTCACGCTGTTTTTCGGCCTGATTCAGCCGCTGGGCAATCAGGGTTCGGGTCTGTTTATCGAGCATAGAGATTCCTGTGGCATTGTATTGCCGGATGGCGCTTCGCTTATCTGGCCTACAAATTCATGGCCGTTGTAGGCCCGGTAAGCGCAGCGCCACCGGGCAATTTGCACATTATTTAAATAACGCGTGCACGTTGTTCTGTTTGTAGTTCAGCGTCGGGTCGAGCTCTTCCATGGCGAACGACAGCGCCAGGTAGCGACTCTCCATCAGCGCCGCGAAATGGGATTTGATCAGCGCGAACAGCATATCTCCCACGTCCTGACGGCTCTCCAGGCTGCGCCCGGAGCCGATCTTCAGCGTCATATGGACAAAGGCGTAATCCTGCTTGCCGTCGGCCATCTGCCAGGTATCGAGCCAGTGGGCACGGCTGCGGATCCCGCCGATCGGAAAGATGCCGGTGGCGGCCAGCGCCTCGTTGACTTTGGCGAACAGCCCGGGCAGATCGGCCTGCTCGCGGATGTTGTCGGTACATTCGGCGATAAAATGCGGCATAGGGCCCCCTTACGCCTGCGCCGGCAGCGGGAACACGGCGTTAACCTGGCCGGTACCGGAGCTGGCGAACAGCTCGGTGATAAACTCCACCTTGCCGTCATATTTATCCCAGCCCAGCAGGCCGAGCAGCATCACCGTGTCGTGCATGTTGCCTTCGCCGTAGCAGTAGTCGGCGTACTCCGGCAGCATGGTGCAGAACTCTTTAAATTTGCCCTCGCGCCACAGTTTCACCACCCGCTCATCCATCTGATGATCGAACTCGCGGGTGTAGCTGTTCATCCCCTCTTCGGCGCGTTGATCGTCGATAAAGCGGTGCGACAGCGAGCCGCTGGCCAGCACCGCCACGGTGCCGTCATATTTCTCAATGGCTTTGAGGATCGCTTCGCCCAGCCTGCGGCTGTCGGCAAAGTCGTGAACGGTACAGAAGGCGGAAATAGACACCACTTTGAAATGCTTATCGCTGTTCATGTAGCGCATCGGCACCAGGGTGCCGTACTCCAGCTTCAGGCTCGGAATATTGTGCGCTTTGGCGCGTACCCCGAGCTTCACCGCCTCGTCGGCGATGAGCTGGCCCAGCTCCGGGTTGCCGTCGTAGTCGTAGGTCATGTCGCGAATAAAATGCGGCAGTTCGTTACTGGTGTAGACGCCCTGGAAATGGTCGGCGCAGTTGATGTGGTAGGCGCTGTTGACCAGCCAGTGGGTGTCGAACACGATGATGGTATCGACGCCCATTTCGCGGCAGCGCTTGCCAATTTCTTTATGTCCGTCGATAGCGCCCTGGCGGCAGCCGTGGTTTTTCCCGGGCAGCTCAGACAGATACATCGACGGCACGTGAGTGATTTTTGCTGCTAACGCTAACTTACCCATATCAGACTCCCCATTTCGGGATCGGATGGTCGCCCATCGAGATGCAGACGTTTTTCATTTCGGCGAACACTTCAAAGCTGTACTCGCCGCCTTCGCGGCCGGTGCCGGAGGCCTTCACGCCGCCGAACGGCTGACGCAGGTCGCGCACGTTCTGGGTGTTGACGAACACCATCCCGGCTTCAATACCGCGCGCCAGACGCAGCACTTTGCTGACGTCCTGGGTCCAGATATACGACGCCAGGCCGTATTCCACATCGTTAGCCAGGCGCAGCCCTTCCGCTTCGTCTTTGAACGGCAGCAGGCAGGCGACCGGGCCAAAAATCTCTTCCTGGGCGACGCGCATGCGGTTGTCGACATCCGCCAGCACCGTCGGGCGCAGGAAGTTGCCGGCTTTCAGATGCGCCGGCAGGTCGGACGGCTTATCCGCGCCGCCGGCCAGCAGGGTGGCGCCCTCTTCGATGCCGAGGCGAATGTAGCCGGACACTTTCTCCCAGTGCTGTTGGCTAATCAGCGCGCCGACCTGGGTATTCGGATCGGTCGGATCGCCCACGCGCAGGCGGTTGGCGCGCTCGGCGAAGCGCTTGACGAACTCCGGATAAATACTCTGCTGAATGAAAATGCGCGAACCGGCGGTGCAGCGTTCGCCGTTGATCGAGAAGATGGTGAACAGCGCGGCGTCGAGCGCGCGCTCAATATCGGCGTCTTCAAAAATCAGCACCGGCGATTTTCCGCCCAGCTCCATGGAGTACTTTTTCAGGCCGGCGTTTTTCATGATGTTGCGCCCGGTGGCGGTTCCGCCGGTGAAGGAGACGGCGCGCACATCATGATGGCGCACCAGCGCGTCGCCGGCGGTGGCGCCGTAGCCCTGCACCACGTTCAGCACGCCGGCCGGGATCCCGGCCTCCAGCGCCAGCTCGCCCAGACGATCGGCGGTCAGCGGAGACAGCTCGGACATTTTCAGCACTGCGGTATTGCCTAAGGCCAGGCACGGCGCCACCTTCCAGGTGGCGGTCATAAACGGCACGTTCCACGGCGACACCAGCGCGCAGACGCCCACCGGCTGCACCAGGGTGTAGTTCAGCATCTTGTCGTCGACGGGGTAGGTTTTGCCGTTCATCTGCTGGCACACTTCGGCGAAAAATTCGAAGTTATGCGACGCCCGCGGGATCAGCACGTTTTTGGTCTGGTGGATCGGCAGACCGGTATCGGCAGTTTCCATCGCCGCGATCTCCGGGACATTCTGATCGATCAGATCCCCCAGGCGGCGCATCAGGCGCGCGCGCTCTTTCATCGGCAGGTTAGCCCACTTCGGGAAGGCCTCTTTTGCCGCCGCTACCGCCTGGTTGATTTCGGCTTCGCCGCCGGAGGAGACTTCCGCCAGTACCTCGCCGGTGGCCGGGTTGGTGGTATGAAAATAGTCTGCGCCGGCAACGTTTTTACCGTTGATCCAATGGTTAATTTTTTTCATGACAGTGTCTCCTCATACGCTTGCTGGCTGATGATATGGTTGACCAGGCGGCCCACGCCCTCGACTTCAACGATCACCTCGTCGCCCGGCACCACGTCGGACAGCCCCTTCGGCGTGCCGGTGGCGATCATGTCGCCCGGTTGCAGAGTCATAAATTCGCTTAAGTAAGCGATGAGAAACGGGATGCTGAAGATCAGATCGGCGGTGGTGCCCTGCTGGCGCAGCTCGCCGTTGACCCAGGTGCGCAGCGCCAGATTATGCGGATCCGGGATCGCCTCTTTGCCGACGATCCACGGGCCGATCGGCGTCAGGGTGTCGCGGCTTTTCACCCGCAGGTTCGGCCGATAGTAGTTTTCCAGATAGTCGCGGATCGCGTAGTCGTTGCACACGGTATAGCCGGCGACATAGTCCATGGCCTCGGCTTCGCTGACGCGGCGCGCGGTTTTACCGATCACCACCACCAGCTCGGCTTCGTAGTGCATGTATTCGACGTTATCCGGGCGTACCGACTGCTGCTGGTGGCCAGTAAAGGTGTTTGGCGCTTTGATGAACACCAAAGGCTCGGTTGGCGGTTTAAACTCCAGCTCGCTGGCGTGGTCGGCGTAGTTCAGCCCCAGCGCGAACAGCGTGCCGTCGGCGGGCGGCAGCCAACGGAATTCACCTTCTTTTAATACCGTGCCATCGTCCAGGCGCACCTGGTCGCGTTCATCGACCAGCACGTCGCGTACCTGTCCCTGCCATTCAATGCGTGCCTGTTTCATGCCAGCTCTCCTTCTGCGACAACCGGGTTTTCCAGCGTCGGGAAACCGTCGGCGAGGATACGTACCCGGTCGCCGGGGCGCAGCGTGACGCGGGAGTGGGGCGTACCGATGAGGATCGCGTCGCCGGGATTGAGGGTGGCGAACTCGCTCAAGGCGCTCAGCAGCTGCGCGGCGTTACGCTGCAGATCGCCGGTATGCCAGCTGTCCGCTTCGCGGCCGTTGATTTCGGTGATGATGGTCAGGTTATCGACGTTGCGCACCGGCGACAGCGCGCCGAGGGGGCAGAAGCCATCGCGGCACTTGGCCTTGATCGCCGGGCGATAAAAACTCTCTTCCGGCAGGCTGACGTCGTTAGCCAGCGCGTAGCCGGCGATATAGTTCGCCGCCTCTTCTTCCGCCACCTTGCGCGCGGTTTTGCCGACAATCAGCGCCACGGTGGCGCCGCTTTGCACGGTTTCACCCGGCGGATAGGGGATCGCCTCGCCATCGCCAATCACGGTATTGCGCGGCTTGATAAACCAGACCGCGGTCTTCGGCGGCGTCTTGTAGGGGGCCTGTTGAAACGCCTCGCGCCAGGCGTCGAGCTGGCTGCGATGATTGAGCGCAACGGCGAAGATGGTACCTTTCATTCACCACTCCTCTGGTACTGATTATCGATTCGAAGGAATTTCATTAATATGTTAATGATCATCTTTTATTCTTTGCGCGCCGGTTTGGCAAATAGAAGTGAATGTTTTGTGATCGGATTAACACAATATTTACATATTTTTTATTTATTTATTATTTATCATATAGATACATTTATTTTTAATGACGGCTGGTACTTTTCAGGTGCAGAAACCGGTTGTACATGGCAGGATTAGGGCTAATTATTAAATTATTAATAAGTTTTGGTGAGCGTTGTTGAGGGGATACCATGCATGATTCATTAACCATTGCGCTGCTGCAGGCGCGGGAAGCGGCGATGGCCCATTTCCGGCCGATCGTCAAACGCCACAACCTGACCGAACAGCAGTGGCGTATTGTGCGTATCCTTGCGGAAAACCCATCGATGGATTTCCACGACCTGGCCTGGCGCGCCTGCATTTTGCGCCCCAGCCTGACCGGGATTCTGACGCGCATGGAGCGCGACGGTTTAGTGTTGCGTTTAAAACCGGTCAACGATCAGCGCAAGCTCTACCTGTCGCTGACGCCCGCCGGGCTGGCGCTGTATGAGAGCGCCCAGGCGCAGGTGGAAGAGGCCTACCGGCAGATAGAAGCGCAGTTTACGGCGGAGAAGATGCGTCAGTTGACCACGCTGCTGGAGGAGTTTATTGCGCTTGGCGTCCCTGCCGGGCGCGGTGATGAAGAAGAGTAGCGGTTACGGCTCGGCGCTCAACCTGGCGAGGGCAATAAGCGTTTCCGCGCGGGCGGGGGACAGCGGCTCTCTCGGCTGCGGCAGCGGCCAGCCATACAGCCAGCGGGCGCTGGCGGCGCAGGTGCGCCCTTGACAGGCGCCCATTCCGCAGCGCTGGGTCAGTTTGGCCTGCAGCCAGTCGTCGGCGGCAGCCACGTCGCCGCAGCGCACATCTTCGCAACGGCACAGCAGGCTCTCCGGCGTCGCCGCGTTTTTCAACGACTCCGCCAGCTGGAAGGTGCGGTTGATAGCCGCGGCGAAGCGCTGCCAGCGGGCGCGACGGGCAAATCGCGCCTGGGCCTGCTGGCTGGCACCGGCGGCGGCATACCCGGCGATTTCGCCCTCCACCAGCGCCAGCTCGCTCCCGCCGAAACCGGTGCACTCCCCGGCGGCGTAGACATCCGTGATGCTGGTCTCCTGCCAGCGGTTAACCTGGATCGCCTCCTGCGCCGTGGCGCAACCGAACAGCAGCCCCGTCTCGATATTGGGCACCAGCCCGTAGCCGATGGCCAGCCGATCGCAGGCGATAGTCCGCTCGACGCCGCGCTGGCGCAATGTCACGGCCTCCAGCCGCGTTGTGCCGTGGGCGCGGATCGCCTGGGCGCCGCTAAGATAGCCTTTCGGGGCCAGCGTCGCTAACTGGCGCAGCTTCTGCGGCCAGCGCCACAGCCCGCTGGCGAAGCGCAGCAGCGCCGGGAGCGCCGCTTGCTCAATGATATTCGTTACCTGGCCTCCGGCCTTATTCACCGTATCCGCCACCGCCAGCAGCAGCGGGCCGCTGCCGGCAATCACCACCTTTTCTCCTTTCAGCGACAGGCCCTGCTTGATCTGCGCCTGCAGGCCGCCCGCGCCGGTCACGCCGGGTAAGGTCCAGCCGGGAAAGGGCAGCGACAGCTCGCGCGCACCGCAGCAGAGGATCAGTTTCTGCCAGTCAACCACGCCCCCGCCGTCGGCGGTTTCAAACAGCACGCTGCGCGCGGAGGGGCGGGCAATCAGTCGCGCGCCGTTCACCATCCGGATGGCGGCAGACGCGGCGATGGCGTCGCGGTAGCGCCGGGCCAGGGCGGGCAGTGTCGTCTGCGGGCCGGCCCGCCAGATTTGCCCGCCGGGTGCGGGGTTATCGTCGAGAATAATGACCTGCTTATTGCAGGCGGCGGCAGAGAGCGCGGCCGCCATGCCGGCGGGGCCGGCGCCGAGGATTAAAATGTCACAGCGCAGCGTGTGCATAGCGGCTCCTTTCTATTTGCATGCCGGCCCGGCACAGGGTCTGGCAGGCCAGCACCCGCCGGCCGTCGACGGTGATCCGGCACTCCTGGCAGATCCCCATACCGCAAAACGGCGCGCGGGGGTCGCCGTTAACCGCCTGGCGGGTGGTGGGATCGCCGGTCAACGCCAGCGCCGCCGCCACGCTGATCCCTTCCGGCACCGTCAGCGCTTCGCCATCGACGGTGATATTGAGCGTGTTATTCATGCGATCGCCTCCTGATGATACAGACGGGTCGGGAGCCAGGCCTCAGGCGCCAGTGGGCAGCGTTCGCCGAGGATCTGCGTCGCCAGCAGCTCAGCCGTCGCCGGGGCGGTGGTGACGCCCAGCCCTTCATGGCCCAGCGCCAGCCATACACCGCGGCGCGTGGGATGCGGGCCAATCAGCGGATTGCCATCCTGTGAGGCGGCGCGCAGGCCGCTCCAGCAGCGGATGATATTCAGCGTCGCCAGCGCCGGCACAAAATGGCGGGCGCGATCGAGCATCTGCCCCAGCAAGGGGAGATCCAGCTGGCGCTCGCGGTTATCAAACTGGCGCGACGAGCCAATCAGCAGCTGGCCGGTGGGCCGTGGCTGCAGGTTAAAGGCCACCGAGGTGCCGCCGCCGTGGGCGCTGGCGCCGTAACCCAGTTCAACCAGCTGGTGATGCACCCGCGGCCCGTAGCGATCGGTTATCGCCAGTTGGCCTTTTTTCGGCCGCAGCCAGTTTTCTGCTAACAGCGCGTTGGCTTCAAGTCCGCAGGCCACCACGATGGCCCGCGCCTGTAGCCGTTTGCCGCTGGCGAGCTGTACCTGTGGTTCGGTAATCGCCTGCGCGCTGTCGCGCAGGCAGGTGAGATGGTCTCCGGCATCGGCCACCAGCCAGCGGGCGACGTTCGGCGCGTAGACGATACCATCGCCGGGCACCCATAGCCCGCCGGCCAGCCCGCTGCGCAGCAGCGGTTCGCGCCCGGCGATCTGCTGCGGGGTCTGCAGCTCGCTGTGGACCTGATAGCCTGCCAGCCGCCGCTGTTTTTCGCCCGCGACGGCCATCTCTTCTTCGCTATCTGCCAGCCACAGCGTGCCGCAGCCGCGCCAGGCGCAAGCGTCGGGCATCCGCGGCGTGATGGCGCGCCAGCGCGCCAGCGACCACGCCGACAGCGCCAGTTCGGCGGGGTCGTCATCCATGCACACCAGATGGCCCATACCGGCCGCTGTCGCGCCGGGCTGACCGTTGTCGATAAGCGTCACGCTCTGCCCCCGCTTCGCCAGCTGCCACGCACAGGCGGCGCCGATGATCCCGGCGCCGATCACGATGACATCGCACGACTTCACGGGGCGATCCCCCAGCAAAAGGGATCGTCCGGGTTGAGGATCAACTGATTATCGCCGCACACCCAGGCTTCGCCGCGGATCGTGGGGATGATGCCTGCGGCGGCGCGCTGGTAGCTGGCGGTAAACTGGCTGCCGATGATGCTGGCCTGGCGCCAGATCGCTCCCGGCTGCAGCTTGCCATCCTGCGCCAGGCAGGCCAGCTTGGCGCTGGTGCCGGTGCCGCACGGCGAACGATCCCAGGCCTTTCCCGGACAGAGTACGAAGCTGCGGCTGTCGGCGGCATCGTCATCGGCGAACAGCTCGATATGGTCGATAACGCCGCCGTCGTCGCCGCGGATCCCCGCGGCCTCTAGCCCCTCGCGCACCGCCCAGGCGTAGTCGGTGAGCTGTGGGATGTGCGCCGGGCTAATAGCGAACGGGTGATCGTTGATCAGGAAAAACCAGTTGCCGCCCCAGGCAATATCGCCGACGACGGGGCCGAGCGCGGTCTCCACGCGGACCTGCTTTTTCCAGCGGCGGGCCGGGACGTTTTGCACCGATACGCTGCCATCGTCGTGCAATGTGGCGCTTACGTCGCCGACCGGGGTTTCAATCAGATGTACGCCAGGCTGGATACGGCCAAGCCACGCCAGCGAGGCGATAAGCCCGATGGTGCCGTGGCCGCACATATTCAGAAAACCGGCGTTGTTGAAGAAAATGACGCCAGCGGTGGCCGCCGCCGAGACCGGCTGGCACAGCAGCGCGCCGACCAGCACATCGCTGCCGCGCGGTTCGAGAATCACCGCCTGACGCCAGCGATCGAAGTCACGGGCGAAACGGTCGCGGCGCTGCGCCATGCTGCCGCCGCCGAGGTCGGGGAAGCCGTCAACGATCAGGCGGGTGGGTTCGCCGCCGGTGTGTGAATCAATGGCTCTCAGCGCAATAGGGGGGCGTGGCGCGGTCATTCTGCTCTCCGAAAGTTAACAACATGTTTCATCATGCTGGCGCAACCCGGGGCGGGCGGCTTGAGCACTTTCGGCAGAGATAATGACGAAATCGGCATAATCGTGCCGGGGTGATGTGCATACGTTGCATAGTTATTTCTTATTAATCATTTGGTTAATGGCGTGGTAAACCGAAAGTGGCGATTGCGCCAGTGGATAAACCAGGGGAAGGCGTAAAGCGGATCCAGGATCGCAAAACCGGCGGTTACCGCTTGAGGTGTTAACAGGAAGTGAATAAATATCCTTCGGTCACTTACCATGAGGAAGCCCTATGATCGGTGTTTCTGAAGCGGCGCCGCCGCGCGCTGTTAATCAACCGGAGCTGGCGGTCGATGAGCTGAGCCAGATCTGCGAAGGGCTGGCGCGCCAGCGGCCGGAGAATATGCCGGCGCTGCTCAATGCCCTGGCGCTGATCGCCCCCCTGCTCAATGCCATCCCCAACGTGGTCTTTTTTATCAAAGACCGCGAGGCGCGTTATCTGCTGGCGAACCTGACGCTGGCCCGCCGCTGCGGTTTCAAAACCGTCTCCTCGCTGCTGGGGAAAACCTCCGCCGACGTCTTTCCTTCCACGCTGGGGCAGGGGTACACCGAACAGGATCTTCGGGTATTACGGGAGGGCGTGACCCTGCGCGACCAGCTGGAAATGCATCTCTACAATGGCCGGGAACGAGGCTGGTGCCTGACGCAGAAGCTGGCGCTGCGCGATGTCCGCGGTCAGGTGATCGGCATGGCCGGGATCTCTCACGATCTGCAGGAGGCCCACGCCCGCCATCCGGCGTGGCAGCGGCTGGCGATCGTCGACGATCATATCCGCCGCCACTATCACCGGCCGATCGCCATGGAAGAGTTGACCGCCCTAAGCGGGATGTCGATTGCGCAGATCGAGCGCTACTGCAAGCGGATCTTTCATCTCACCCCGCGGCAGATGATCCACAAAGTGCGTCTGGAAAAAGCCACCGAACTGCTGGCCGGCGATACGCCGATTACCGATATCGCCTTGCAGTGCGGCTATACCGATCACAGCGCCTTCAGCCGCCAGTTCAAAGCGATGACCGGCTCGACGCCGCGCGATTTTCGCCTGACGCTGCAGGGATAACGGCTGGCTCACACTTTTGTCGACTGTGCTAATTTCGTCATCGGATTAAGGGAAAACCGACAAGCCGCCGGTTCCGCGACGCGTCAATCTGTCAGTGAATATTCACCAATCATTCACCTCGACTTAACAAAATGACGACAAGGAACTGAGCATGAGCAATAAAGCGATTCACTGGAGCGGCGTATTCCCGGCGGTTAGCACGCAGTTTCGTAGCGATTACTCCCTCGATTTAGACGCCACCCACGCGGTGATGAAAAACCTGGTCAAAGATGGCGTTTCCGGGCTGGTGGTGTGCGGCAGCGTCGGGGAGAACACCTCCCTGAGCACCGATGAAAAATTGCAGATTATCGAAGTGGCGAAGGATGCCGCCGGCGGCAAAATTCCGGTGATCGCCGGGGTGGCCGAGTTCACCACCGCCTTCGCCCAGAAGATGGCGAAAGAGGCGGAGCGCGTCGGCGTCGACGGGATCATGGTGATGCCGGCGCTGGTCTACTCCTCAAAACCGCATGAAACCGCCGCCCACTTCCGCAGCGTGGCCACCGCCACCGACCTGCCGATCATGGTCTACAACAACCCGCCGATATACAAAAACGACGTGACGCCGGACATTCTCGCCACCCTGACCGATTGCGACAACATCGTCTGCTTTAAAGACTCCTCCGGCGATACCCGCCGCTTTATCGACCTGCGTAACACCGTTGGCGATCGCTTCGTGCTGTTTGCCGGGCTGGATGACGTGGTGGTGGAAAGTATCGCCGTCGGCGCGGAAGGGTGGATCTCCGGAATGTCCAACGCCTTCCCGCGCGAAGGGGAAACGTTATTCCGTCTCGCCCGCCAACAGCGTTACGAAGAGGCAATGGCGCTGTACCGCTGGTTCATGCCGCTGCTGCATCTCGATGCGCGTCCGGATCTGGTGCAGTGCATCAAGCTGTGCGAAGAGCTACTCGGACGCGGCAGCGCCGTGACCCGTCCGCCGCGTCTGGCGCTGGAAGGGGAAACGCGCCAGCAGGTGGTGGCGATCGTGGAACAGGCGCTGGCGACTCGTCCAGCCCTGCCGGACGTCGGCCTCTGAACCCAGGAGTCAGTATGAATGCATCTCAGACCATGGCGGGACGGCAGTTTATTGCCGGCCGCCGCGTTGCCAGCGGCGAGGCGACGCTATTGAGCCTGCGGGCGGTGGATGGGGAAGCCACCGGCCATCGCTTTTATCCGGCTTCACGCGAGGAAGCCGCCCAGGCCGCGGAGGCGGCACAGCAGGCGTTTGCCGTTTATTCACAAACCACGCCGCAGCAGCGGGCGCGCTTTCTCTGCGCCATTGCCGATGAGCTGGACGCGCTGGGGGAAGCGTTTTTTGCACTCGCCGAACAGGAGACCGCGCTGCCGCTGGCGCGGCTGCAGGGCGAGCGGGCGCGCACCAGCGGCCAGCTGCGGATGTTTGCTGGCGTGATCCAGCGCGGGGATACCTTCGCCGCCCGTATTGATACCGCCTTAGCCGACCGTCAACCGCTGCCGCGCCCGGACCTGCGCCAGTATCAGCAGGCGTTAGGGCCGGTGGCGGTGTTTGGCGCCAGCAACTTTCCGTTGGCCTTTTCCACCGCTGGCGGCGATACCGCCTCGGCGCTGGCGGCGGGCTGCCCGGTGGTGGTGAAGGCCCATCCGGGCCATATGGCCACCGCCGAGCTGACCGCTGAAGCGATCGTCCGGGCGGTTGCGCGATGCGGGTTACCCGGCGGCGTCTTCAATATGATTTTCGGGACTGATATCGGCGCCGAATTAGTCCGCCATCCGGCGATTCAGGCCGTTGGCTTTACCGGCTCACTGGCCGGCGGTAAGGCGCTGTATCAACTGGCGCAGCAGCGTTCGCAGCCAATCCCGCTGTTTGCTGAAATGTCGGCGATTAACCCGCTGATTATTCTACCGCAGGCGCTGCAGACGCGGGCCGAGGCGCTGGCGAACGAGCTGGTGGCGTCATTCACCCTCGGCGGCGGCCAGTTCTGTACCCGTCCGGGGCTGATTCTGGCGCTGCGCGGCGCCGGGCTGGAACGCTTTAAGTCGGCGCTGTGCGCGGCGGTAGCGGGCTCTGCGCCGCAGGTGTTGCTCAATGCGCCGACCCTCCAGCACTACCGCCAGGGCGTGGCGGCCCTGGCGGCGCACCCGCGTATCGAGAGGCTGGCGAGCGGCCTCGCCGCCGGCGCCGGGCAGGCGCAAACCCAGCTGTGGCAGGCTCAGGTCGAAGATCTGCTGGCGCAGGATACGCTGCTGCAGACCGAAGTTTTCGGCCCGCTATCGTTGCTGGTGGAAGTGGACGACGCGGTCCAGCTACAGGCGGTGGTGAAAGCGCTGCAGGGACAGCTCACCGCGACGCTACACGCGGAAGCGGACGACGGCCCGCTGGCGGCGAACCTGCTACCGCTGCTGTGCGAGAAGGCCGGACGGGTGCTGTTTAACGGTTATCCCACCGGCGTGGAAGTGTGCGATGCGATGGTCCACGGCGGCCCGTGGCCGGCGACGACCGATGCGCGCGGGACGTCGGTCGGCAGCCGGGCGATTGAGCGTTTTCTGCGCCCGGTCTGCCTGCAGAATGCGCCGGCCGCCCTGTTACCGCCGGCGCTGCAGGATGCGAACCCTTTGAACCTGCTGCGCCTGGTCAACGGCCAGTGGACCCGGGAAGCGATTTCCTCCTCTCATTGACGCAAGGGCATCACCATGACCATTCACACTACGCATAACAGTCAAACCCGCGTTGCTGAGTCGGGTAAGTTTAAAAAACAGCTGACCCTGACCGACCTCACCTTTATCGGCCTGGGCGCGATTTTCGGCTCGGGATGGTTATTCGCCGCCAGCCACGTCGCATCCATTGCCGGTCCGGCCGGGATCGCGTCGTGGGTGATCGGCGGCTTTGCGGTACTGCTGCTGGGGATTGTCTACTGTGAGCTGGGGGCGGCGCTGCCGCGCGCCGGCGGCATTATCCGCTACCCGGTCTTTTCCCACGGCGAGCTGATGGGCTATCTGCTGGGGTTCATCACCCTGATTGCCTTCTCCAGCCTGATCTCGATAGAAATCGTCGCCGCCCGGCAATACGCCGCGGCCTGGTTTCCGGTGCTGACCCAGCCGGGCTCCAGCTCGCCGACGCTGCTGGGGTGGGTAGTGCAGTTCCTGCTGCTCTGTTTCTTCTTTGCGCTGAATTACTACAGCGTCAAGACCTTCGCCCGCTCGAACAACTTCATCAGCGTGCTCAAGTTTCTGGTGCCGCTGCTGGTGGTGGTGACGCTGTTCGCCTTCTTTAAACCGGAGAACCTGCACGCGCAGGGCATTGCGCCGTTCGGTATGTCCGGGGTGGAAGCGGCGATCAGCGCCGGAGGAATTATCTTCGCCTATCTGGGACTGACGCCGATTATCTCGGTGGCCAGCGAAGTGCAAAAGCCGCAGCGGACTATCCCTATTGCGTTGATTTTATCAGTGGTGCTGTCAACGATTATCTACGTGCTGCTGCAGCTGGCGTTCCTTGGCAGTATACCCACCGAGATGCTGACCGGCGGTTGGGCCGAGGTGAGCAAACAGTTCTCGCTGCCGTATCGCGATATCGCCATTACCCTCGGCATGGGCTGGCTGGCCTTTATGGTCATTAGCGATGCGATCATCTCCCCGAGCGGCACCGGCAATATCTACATGAACGCGACGCCGCGGGTGATCTACGGCTGGGCGAAGGCGGGCACCTTTTTTAAAGCCTTTACCCATATCGATAAAGCGTCCGGTATTCCGCGCCCGGCGCTGTGGCTGACCTTCGGGCTGTCGATTTTCTGGACGCTGCCATTCCCCTCATGGGAACAGTTAATTAGCGTGGTGTCGGCTGCCCTGGTGCTGAGCTACGCCATCGCCCCGGTGACCGCCGCCGGGCTGCGCCGCAACGCCCCGGATCTGCCGAGGCCGTTCCGCGTGCGCGCCTTCGCCATCATCGGCCCGGTGTCGTTTATGGTCTCGGCGCTGATCGTCTACTGGTCCGGCTGGAATACGCTCTCGTGGCTGCTGGGGCTGCAGATCGTGATGTTTGTGGTGTACGTGATGTGCAAAGGCAAGGTGCCGGAACATACCGTGAGTCTGGCGCAGCAGGTGAAGTCTTCGCTGTGGCTGATCGCTTTTTATGCGTTGATTATCCTCTTTTCCTGGCTGGGCAGCTTCGGCGGGCTTAATGTTATTGGTCACCCCTGGGATACGGTGCTGGTGGCGGCAATGTCGCTGGGGATTTATTACTGGGGCGCGCGCAGCTGTCTGCCGCAGGCTAATTTTAGCGGAGACGAAGAAGAGTAAAGGAGAACAGTATGGAGTCGGTAACTCTATCGTTACCAGAAGCTTATGACCTGGCGCTGGCGGTGCTCAGCGCCAATGGATTCAGCGCCGACCACGCGGCGGCCATCGCCCGTAACGTGGCTGCCGGGGAGCGCGACGGCTGCGCTTCCCACGGCCTGTGGCGGCTGTTGGGCATTGTCGATACCTTACGTAAAGGTAAGGTATCGCCTGATGCCGAGCCGCAGATCCACGACCAGGCGCCGGCGATTGTGCGGGCGGATGCAGGGGGCGCCTTTTCGCTGCTGGCCTACGAGCGCGCGTTGCCGCTGCTGCTGGAGAAAGCGCGGCACAGCGGCATTGCGGCGCTGGCGATTAACCGCTGCGTCCATTTTTCCGCGCTGTTTGCCGATATTGAGCCGTTGACCGAGGCAGGGCTGGTGGGGCTAGCCTGTACGCCAAGCCACGCCTGGGTCGCCCCGGCGGGCGGCACCCGTCCGCTGTTCGGCACCAACCCTATCGCCTTTGGCTGGCCGCGGCGGGACAAGCCGCCGTTTATTGTTGATATGGCGACCAGCGCCGCGGCGCGCGGCGAGATCCAGTTGCATCAGCGCGCCGGCAAAGCGCTACCGGAAGGGTGGGGAATCGACAGCCAGGGGCAGCCGACCACCGATGCCACAGAGGTGCTGAACGGCGCGATGTTAACCTTCGGCGGCCATAAGGGCTCGGCGCTGGCGGCAATGGTTGAGCTGCTGGCCGGGCCGCTTATCGGCGATATGACCAGCGCCGAATCGCTGGCGTGGGATAACGGCGCGGGCGGTTTACCCTACGGCGGAGAGCTGATTCTGGCGCTGGATCCGCAGCGCTTTCTCGGCGAGCAGGCACAGGAGCAGCTGGCGCGCGCCGAAACGCTGTTCAATGCGATGCAGGATCAGGGCGCGCGGCTGCCGGGCGAGCGGCGTTTCGCCTGCCGCCAGCAGAGTGAGCAGCAGGGAGTGGCTATCAGCCGCGCCTTATATGATGAGATTTGCGCCTTGCGGCCGTAGCAAAGCGCAGAGCGCGGCGGGGCCGAACATCAGAGCGCCAGGCGCATGGCGCAGCGCGTCTCCGGCGGCAGGCCGTGCCGGGTCTCCTGTTCTCTTTTCGCCGCCAGCCCGGCGGGCAGGGTCAGCTCATCAAGCATGGCGAATCCCAGACGGGTATAAAACGGCGCATTCCACGGCACGTCGCGGAAGGTGGTGAGGGTCACCGCCGGGTAAGCCATTTGCCGGGCGCCGTCGATAACCTGCTCCAGCAGCATCCGCCCGATGCCCTGATGCTGCCAGGCCTGGTGGACGGCGACTTCGACGATAAATAAGGCATCGTCGAGCGGTTCGGTCAGAATAAAACCCACCGGTTGCCCGGCGGCTTCCGCCAGCAGGCTATGCTCGGTTTCCAGATAATCATGATGACGCGCAACGCTAATCACCTCGCTGTCCGCCAGCCAGGCGAGAGCGGGGATCTGACGAAAAGCCTGAGCGGCGGAACGTTCAATGGCCGGCAGAAGGGCGATATCACTCTCCTCGGTCAGGCGTAATCCGGCGCCGGCAGTTATAGTGTTAGTTTTCATCACCTCAGCATAGCAGCCTTCGGGAGAAAAGTATGGAGCTGACCGCCGTTCCCGCCACGCAGTTCAGCAGCGTGCAGTTAACGGATATTCTTAACGCCTGTTTTGCAGACTATCTGGTACCGGTGACCCAGTCGGTGGAGGGATTTGTTCAGCGCTTTAGCGCCGAGGGGATGAGCCTGATCGATTCCCGCGTCTGGCTGGCCGGAGATGAACCGGCGGCGATCGCGATCGTCGCGCGTCGGGGGAATATGGCTCGCCTGGCGGCCTTTGCCCTGCGTCCGGCCTGGCGCGGCAAAGGTCTTGCACGGAAATTGATGCAGGAGCTGCTGATGCTTCTGCAGCAGCAGGAGATCGAGGCGGTTTCCCTGGAGGTGATCCGCGATAACCATGTGGCCGTCGCGCTGTATCAGTCGTTAGGCTTTACGCGGCGCTATGGGCTCTGCGGCTACCTGAGCGCAGAGCCTCAGGCTGCGGCGCCAGGCGTGTTACAGCCTTATCCCACCCTGGCGCTGCTTAGACGCGCCGTTGAGGAGAGTAACAGTCAGCTCCCCTGGCTGATGGATCCGCTTACCTTCGCCACCCTGCCATGCCGCGTCGTGACGCTGGAACAGCGCGCCTTCGCGGTACTGGGCACCTCGGGTTCACGGCCTGTACTGCAGTTTTTATGGGTTGAACCCGCCGCCCGTCGCCAGGGGCTGGCACGGGCGCTGCTGATGGCGCTGGCGCAGCAGTTCCCGGGTATCGGCACTTCGGTGACGGTCCCGGAAACCTTTACGCCGCTGTTTGCCGCGGCGGGATATTCACCGCTATCGCTGCAGCAGTATGAAATGACGATGGAGTTGACCGCAGCAAAGTTCGCTTAAGCGGGAGTGTGCGCTGGGCCGCAAAAAACAGCACGGGGCGCCGATAAGCCTCTCTTTTGCCGCATCATATCTCTTCGTAATGGCGACGAGGGGGATGTAATGCGTCAAACGGAACTGTTGGCTTTTTTGCAAAATCAGACCGATTTTTTCGATCCGGATAACCTGAGCGAAGTGTTCACCGCCAGCTGGCTGGCTCAGCGATTCGCGATGCAAAGAAATACCGCCAGCCATTATCTCAATCAGCTGGTCGCCCAGGACGTGCTGGTGAAGATCAACACCCGGCCGGTCTATTTTCTGCATAAAAAAGCCTTCTGCCAACAGTTCTTCCCCCTTTCCCGCAGCGAGTACGCCAGCATGGCGGAGCTGCTCGCGGAGAGTGACCGCCAGCCGGAACAGGCGGACCATTTTTCGTTGCTGACCGGGCATGACGGCAGCCTGCGTAAACCGATTGAGCAGATGAAAACCGCGCTGTTTTATCCCAACGGCGGGCTACCGCTGCTGATCACCGGCGACAGCGGGACCGGTAAAAGCTATATGGCGGAGCTGATGCACGAGTTCGCGATCGCCCAGGGCCTGCTGGCGCCCGATGCGCCCTTCGTGAGCTTCAACTGCGCGCAGTATGCCAGTAATCCGGAGCTGCTGGCCGCCAACCTGTTCGGCTACGTCAAAGGCGCGTTTACCGGCGCGCAGAGCGATAAAGCCGGGGCGTTCGAGGCGGCAAACGGCGGGATGCTGTTTCTCGACGAGGTCCACCGCCTGGATGCTCAGGGGCAGGAGAAGCTGTTCACCTGGCTGGATCGCAAGGAGATCTACCGGGTGGGGGAGACCGCTCAAGGCCTGCCGATTTCGCTGCGGCTGGTGTTTGCCACCACCGAAGAGATTCACAGCACCTTTCTGACCACCTTTCTTCGTCGTATTCCGATCCTGGTCAGCTTGCCCGATCTTCAACACCGCAGCCGAGAGGAGAAGGAGGCGCTAACGCTGCAGTTTTTCTGGCAGGAGGCCCGGACGCTGGCCGCCCGGCTGCAGCTAACGCCGCGGCTTTTGCAGGTCCTGACGCAGTACGTTTATCGGGGCAACGTCGGCGAACTGAAGAATGTGGTGAAGTACGCCGTGGCATCAGCCTGGGCCAGGTCTCCGGGCAGCGAGATGCTGACCGTGACGCTGCACGATCTGCCGGAAACGATCATGGCGGCGACGCCGGCGCTCAGTGAAGCGATGGGTCAGCAGGAGCCGCTGCTAATCGAGCCGCAGACCAGCCTGGTCTGGCTGCTGCGGGCGCGCGACCCGATTCAGGGGCTGATCTATGACGTTCAGTGTCGGATTTTGGCGCTGCATGAAGCGGTGCTGAATAAAAAAACGGTCTGGGAAGAGGCGCAAAGAAGCATGGGGGAGGAGATTGAAACCCTCTTCGATCGGCTGATCTTTGATAACCAGGATGCCAGTAGCTCGCAGATGTTGCTGCTGATCGCCCATCAGGTGCGGGAGGAGTATTATCGCCTGGAAAAACGCTTCAATATCCAGTTTAACGGTAACTGTCTTTACGCCCTGAGCCACTACCTGATCCATCGATCCCGTCAGGCGCCGTCCACGATGAGCAATGAGAAAATCCGTCTGCTGGCGGATTTTCTGGCAAACAAATTCCCGCTGCTGTATCGCTTTTGCGAAGCGATCCTCGACGCGCTGGCGCTGAAGCTGGATATTGAGCCCCAACGTATTGACCTGCTGTTGCTGGTGCTGTGGTTCCAGAAAAATGGCGCTATTAGCCAGCAGCAGGTGACCCGGGCGATTATTCTCGCTCACGGTTACGCCACCGCCAGCAGCATTGCCAGCGTGGCGAACCGCTTGCTGAAAAGCCCGCTGTTTGAGTCATTCGACATGCCGCTCGACGTGACGCCGGAGGCTATCGCTAATCAGGTGATGGCCTACATTGAGCGCCACGCGCTGGCGTCAGGGCTGATCATTTTGGTCGATATGGGATCCCTGAACGCTATTCACAGCCATTTTAATCGTCGTCTGAACACGCCGGTGGCGATTATTAACAATGTCTCCACCGGCATGGCGATGTACGTCGGGGAGCGGATTTTGCACGGCGATATGCTGGAAGATATCGTCCGCGAGATCGGCGATGATCTGGCGGTTGAGCACCAACTCTATTACCCGCAGACCGATAAACCGCGGGCGATTTTGACCACCTGCGCCACCGGACTGGGCGCGGCGGCGAACCTGTCGGCGCTGTTAAAAGCCAGCATCCCTGAAGCGCTTGGCATTGATATTGTGGCCTGTGATGTGGAGACCCTTGCCGATCCCGCGCGGCGGGAGCCGATGCTCAGCCGCTACGAGGTGCTGGCGATCGTCGGCACCCTCGATCCGCATCTTGCCGATCTCCCGTGGATCTCGCTGGATTCGCTGATTTCCGGCGAAGGAAGTCGCCCGCTGATGCGTATCTTCGGCGAACTGGCGACGGCGGAGCAGGTTAGCGAGATCAACAACCTGATCCTGAAAAACTTCTCGCTGCGGCGAGTGATTGAGTCGGTGACGATCCTTGATACCGCGAAGGTGATCAATCAGGTTGAGCAGTTTTTGCTGCGCTATGAGCATCTGGCCGGGTACGAGGTGCCCAACGAACGTAAGGTGGCGCTGTATGTGCACATCAGCTGTCTGATAGAGCGGTTAATTCGCCACGCTTCCCCAACCCATTATTCGGGAAGGCAGTGTCCGGAGCGCGAGCTGGCTACGCTGCGCGAGGCCTTTAGTGTCATAGAGAGCGGATATAGTGTCAAAATTCCCGTTGTCGAGCTCTATTACATTCACGACATCCTGACGCGGGAAACGGAATTTATTCAGGAAGATCAAGAGTTTTAACGCTTCTCCCCCTTTTATCCTTACGTTAGCCGACGCGCCACTGTTTCTGGCACGTCGGTTGCAATTAAGAAAGCAGTGGAATGCGCTTTCGAGGTAAGGATGAAACGACACTATATTTTTGCCAGCCACGGCACCTTTGCTAACGGTTTGTTGAACTCTGTGGAGCTGATCCTCGGTAAACAGCCGGATATTCATACTCTGTGCGCCTATGTAGAAGAGGAGGTCGATCTGACGCAGCAGGTGGAGGCGCTGCTGGCGCGTTTCCCGGCGCAGGATGAGCTGATAGTGATTACGGATATTTTCGCCGGTAGCGTCAATAATGAGTTTGTGCGTTTTTTATCGCGCCCGCACTTTCATTTATTATCTGGGTTAAATCTACCGTTAATTATTGACCTGCTTATTTCAGCAGCGGAAGAGAATACCGAAAAATTAATTTCTGAAGCATTAATCAACGCCAAAGAGAGCATTCAGTACTGCAATCAGAGTATTGCCGGGGCGATGACTATGGATAAAGACTTCTGAAATGAGGATGCATGATGATTACGTTATTAAGGGTTGACCATCGATTACTTCACGGCCAGGTAGCCTTTTCCTGGACCCAATATGTCGGTGCCGATTGTATTTTAATCGCCAACGACAGTGTCCCTGAAGATGAACTGCGGAAAACCACCATTAAGCTTGCTAAACCACCCTCGGTAAAGCTGGTGATTAAAAATATAAATGATTCTATTGAAGCGATAACAAGTGGGGTTACCGATAAATATAATTTATTTATTGTTGTGGAATCGGTCAATGACGCCTGGCGTATTGCCAGCGCCGTTGAGGAAATAAAAAGTATTAATCTCGGTGGGATTAAGGCCAAAGAGGGCAGTAAAAATATTTCTAAGGCGATTAATTTACTGCCGGAGGAAATAGAGCAGTTGCAACAACTGGTGGGCAAAGGCGTCGAGGTGGAAATTCGCCAGGTCCCGAACGATCGCAAACAGCTTTTTACGGAATGCGTGTAATTCCGGAGGACAGATTATGGTAGAGGCTCTCTTACTGGGTCTGGTGGCGTTTATCGCGCAATCGGAATATGCCTTAGGGACGTCGCTGATTTCCCGGCCAATCGTCACCGGGCTGCTGACCGGTCTGGTGCTGGGGGATGTGCAGACCGGCGTCATCATGGGCGCGACGCTAGAGCTGGCGTTTATCGGCTCGTTCTCCGTTGGCGCCTCGATCCCGCCCGACGTGGTGACCGGCGGTATTCTCGGCGTGGCGTTCGCTATCACCTCCGGCGCGGGCACGGAAACGGCGCTGTTGCTCGGCCTGCCTATCGCCACCCTGACCCTGATCCTGAAAAACGTTTATCTGGGGATGTTCATTCCGTTGCTCAGCCAGAAAGCGGACGGCTATGCGGAACGGGCGGATACGCGCGGCATTGAGCGGATGCATTTGATCGCCGGATTCGGCCTGTCGCTAATGCTTGCCACGGTGGTGACCGTCTCATTCCTGGTGGGCAGCAACGCGGTGAAATCTCTGCTCGATGCGATCCCGGAATTTATCAAACACGGGCTTAGCGTAGCCACCGGGATCATTCCGGCTCTCGGCTTCGCGATGCTCGCCAGGTTGCTGATTAACAAGAAAGTGGCGCCGTACTTTTTCCTCGGCTTTGTATTGATGGCCTATTTGAAAATCCCGGTGACCGGTATCGCCATTCTCGGCGCCATCGTGGCGGTGGTGATGGTTAACGTCACCGCATTTAGCGCACCTCGTACCACGACAGAACAAGGAGTCAGCGATGACGACGAAGATGATTTCTGAAGAGACCCTGCAGCCGCAGGAGCAGGAAGAAACGCGAATTACGCCGCGTGATTTACGCCGGGTGTTCTGGCGCTCCTTCCAGATGAAGTTCTCGTGGAACTATGAGCGACAGATGAATCTTGCCTTTGTTTACGCGCTGATCCCGGTGCTGAAGAAGCTCTATCCGCGCAAAGAGGAGCTGGCCGGGGCGTTGAAACGCCATCTGGTGTTCTTCAATACCACGCCGCATATCGTCACCCTGCTGCTGGGGATCACGACGGCGATGGAGGAGAAAAATAGCCAGCAGAAAAATATGGATGCCAATGCCATTGATAACGTCAAAGCGTCGCTGATGGGGCCGCTGGCCGGGCTGGGAGATTCCTTTTTCTGGGGGACGCTGCGCCTGATCGCCACCGGTATCGGCACCAGCCTGGCGCTGAAGGGCAATATTCTCGGGCCAATCCTGTTTCTGCTGGTATTTAACGTGCCGCACATTCTGGCGCGCTGGTGTTTTACCCGCTGGGGCTACGTGCTGGGCACCGGCGTCCTGCAGCGGATCCAGAAGAGCGGAATGATGGAGAGCCTGACCTACGGGGCATCGATTATCGGCCTGATGGTGGTCGGGGCGATGACCGCCTCAATGATCGATATCACCATCCCTGTCTCCTTCGGGGCCGGGGAAGCCAAAACCCAGGTGCAGGACATCATCAACGACATTCTGCCCTGCATGCTGCCGCTGGTGAGTTTCGGCATCGTCTACTGGCTGCTTGGGCGCAAGGTTAAACCGCTCTCTATTATCGGCGGAATGGCGCTGGTGGGCATTCTGGGTTCGTGGATCGGATTGTTTTAACGGGAGTGAGCTATGCAACCAACAATGATGACCTATATCAGCGAAGAGCCGGCCTGTCTGGCGCAGATCCTGCGCGACTACCGGCAAAAGCTGGCGGCGATTGAGACCTTTGCCCGCCAGCACCCGGTACGCCGAATTTTGCTGCTGGCGACCGGATCGTCGCTGAACGCTGCGTTGTGCGCGCGCTATTTCTTTGAACAACGCTTCGGCGTGCTGGTTGACATTAAAGAGCCGTACAACTTTACCCATTACGAAGCTATCGACCCGCATACCGATCTGGTGGTGGCGATTTCACAGAGCGGAAAAAGCGCGTCGACGCTGGAGGCGATGCGTAAGGTACAGTCCTCAGGACTGCCGGTATTTGCCCTGACCTCCGACCCGCAAAGCCCGACCGGGCGCGCCTGCGATGGCGTGCTGGATATCAATACCGGGATCGAGAGCGTAGGGTTTGTCACCCGCGGCTTTAGCGCGACGGTGCTCAATTTGCTGCTGATAGCGCTGATGATTGCCCGCAGCCAGGGGAAGGCCAGCGAAGCCGAGGAGCAGCACTATCTTGCCGAATTCCAGCGGCTGGCGGCGGCGATCCCGGAGGTTATCGCCCGCACTTCGCGCTTTATCGATCGGCATAGCGAAACGCTGCGGCGCGGCGAGCGCTTTGTCGCCACCGGCTATGGCGCGCTGGTTGGCGTGGCGAAAGAGTTCGAAACCAAATTTACCGAGACGGTGCGCGTGCCTTCCAGCGGCTTTGAGCTGGAAGCCTATATGCACGGCCCCTATCTGGAAGCCAATGCCCGCCATGTGATGCTGTTTATTGAAGATACGCCGGACGGGCGAACCCGGGCGCTGCGCGACTATATGGCGCCGTCCATTGCCCGGGCCTTTACCCTGACGCTGGGCGACGAAGAGGATGAACAAACGCTGGCGCTTAACTGCCCGTGCGAGCATCACCTGGCGCCGCTGTTGCTGATTGTCCCAGTGCAGATGCTCGCCTGGCATACCGCAGGACTGAAAGGCATCGATCTGGCTAAACGTATTTTCGACGATTTTGACCGCGTCTTAAAAAGTAAAATCTGATTATTCAGGAGAAAACTATGTTGGGTTTTAATCAGGACGAGTACCTGACCAGTGCTCGCGAGATCATCGCTGCGCGTAAACAGGCTGAAACCGTGGCCGACGCTATTTATGACAGCGGCTGCAGCGCATTATTTTTTGCCTCGGTTGGCGGTTCCCTGGCCCCGATGATGGCTATTAATGAGTTTGCCAAAGAATTAACCAGCGTGCCGGTTTATCTTGAGCAGGCGGCGGAATTAATTCATCGCGGGCATAAAAAATTAAATAAAGAGGCGGTTGTTGTCACGCTCTCTAAATCCGGCGATACCAAAGAGTCGGTGGCCATTGCTGAATGGTGCAAGGCGCAGGGGATACGCGTGGTAGCCATTACCCGTCATGCCGATTCGCCATTGGCTGCCGCCGCCAGCTGGCATATTCCGATGTGCCACAAGAACGGCGTGGAATATGAATATATGCTGCTGTACTGGTTATTCTTCCGCGTCATTTATCGTCATGGTGAGTTTGCTGAATATGCGCGTTTTGCCAGCCAGCTGGAATTGCTGCCGGAAAATCTGCTAGAGGCCAAGCGCCAGTTCGATCCTCAGGCGGACAGCATTGCCGCGCAATACCATGACAGCGACTATATGATGTGGATTGGCGGCGCGGAAATGTGGGGTGAGGTCTACCTGTTCTCGATGTGTATTCTCGAAGAGATGCAGTGGAAGCGGACGAAGTCGGTAAGCTCGGCTGAATTTTTCCACGGCACCCTGGAGCTGCTGGAAAAAGAGGTCCCGTTGTTTCTGGTGAAGGGCGAGGGGAAATGCCGGGCGCTGGACGAGCGCGTCGAACGCTTTGCCGAAAAGATAACTGACCATCTGGTGGTGATCGACCCACGCGACTATCCGCTGAACGGCATTGATGATGCGTTCCGCTGGATTATGGCGCCGTGCGTGGTGTCCACTCTGCTGGTGGACCGGCTGGCGGCCCACTTTGAGCACCATACCGGCCACGACCTGAATATCCGCCGTTATTACCGGCAGTTTGATTACTAAATCTTGCCCATGGCGGCCAGTCAGACTGGCCGCTCCGCTATTCTCCGAGGCGCTTCCCAGAAAATCATCGTCAAATCCAGCCGGGTAAAAACCGGTGGTAGAGTCCGGCTTTCCTTCTCTTTCAGGCAAGCGGATGGCCATGAAAAAACGGATGACCTCAACGCCGCATGATGCGGTCTTTAAACGATTTCTTCGCCACCCGGAGACAGCGAATGATTTCCTCATGCTCTATCTTCCCGAAGCGATCCGCCAGCGGTGCGATTTCGCTACCCTGAGGCTGCAATCGGCGAGTTTTATCGATGAGGATCTGCGCGCCTGGTATTCGGACGTGCTGTGGTCGGTGCGGACCACCTGCGGGGCGGGATATATTTACGTGGTGATAGAGCATCAGAGCTCGCCGGACAACCATATGGCTTTTCGTCTGATGCGCTATGCGATTGCCGCGATGCAGCGACACCTCGACGCCGGGCACAAAACGCTGCCGCTGGTGGTGCCGATGCTGTTTTATCACGGCGCAACCAGTCCGTATCCTTTTTCCCTCAACTGGCTGGATGAATTTGCCGACCCGCAGCTGGCGAAGAGGCTGTACGGCAGTCAGTTTCCATTGATCGACGTCACGGTCATGCCGGACGATGAAATCGTGCAGCATCGGCGGGTCGCCCTGCTGGAGCTGATGCAAAAGCATATTCGCCAGCGCGATCTCAGCGACATAACGGAGTCGTTGGCGGCCGTGGTGATGCTGGGATACACTAGCCCCCGGCAGTTGAGAATGCTGTTTCACTATATGCTGCAGTACGGTAACACGGCCGAGCCGGGCGTGTTTCTCCGCCGGCTGGCCCGCCGTCTGCCACAGTATGAGGAGACATTGATGTCTATCGCGCAAAAGCTTAAGCAGGAAGGTCGACAGGAAGGTCGGCAGGAAGGGCGCCTGGAAGGGCGCCTTGAGGGCTTACAGGAAGGGAGCCGGCGTGAGGCGCTGCGCATTGCCGGCAGCATGTTACAGAATGGCCTCGACAAAGAGACGGTACAGAAGATTACCGGACTGTCGGCTGACGAGCTCAAGCCGCTGTATTGCTAACACCCTGCCACCCAAACCGTTGCCCGGCGCCAAAACCCGCCGGGCAAGGTGGCTTTAACCTTCGCTTTTCACCACTTTGATCTCCACCATACCGATCCCCAGCTGACGCGGGGAGTGGCCGAGGATATTGCCCTCGTTGGTGGACTGCGGGTCCGGCGGAGTGATGGTCAGCGTGTTGCTGCGCGTCGGGTTGTCGAAATGCAGCGTCGTGGTGGTCACATCATTGACCAGAGTAAGTACTTGCTCACTTTGACCAACCCGCACCGGGATCGGCTTATTGGCATTGGGACCGTAGGCTTTGGCGGTGATCACCAGATCAAATTTCTCCGGCAGCGGCTCTTTATATTCAATCTTCACGTCGCTGCCCAGCTGGGCATTGGACCACCGACCCCAGGACTCGGGGCGCGAAATGCCGCTAAACTGTTTCACCTCTTCCGGCGCGCCGGCAACGTTAAACACGAAGCTGTCGGCCTTATAGCGAATATCGTTGTCGACAACTTTCAGCGTATCGACGTTGCCCTTATAGCGCTCCATATCGATAAGGGTGTCCCTGAAGGCGGTCTTGCCTTTCCACTGTGGCTTATCAACGTGCTGAACCTTCTGCTCACCCCCGAGCTGGCCCTGCGAGACGCACCAGTCGGTGGAGAGCGCCAGCTCAGGAGACCACAGCTGGCCCATTTTATAGCAGCGATCGACCCACACGAAATTATCCCGCGGTGCGAAATCGGCCAGCTGGAAGCGCAGCGGCGCCGAGTATTCGCTCTCCGGCAGCGGTTCAACGCGCTGATCCGACACCCGGAGCAGCAGCGGCAGACGGAAATGGCTGCCGGAGAAGGCGATCATGTTCTTCTGCGAGTCGATGGTGAAGTTTTTAATCTCTTTCGGGAAGTTCCACAGGCGGATCACGTCGGGTTTCCAGGCCAGGATCTTCTCTTTCATATTGATGAAAATACCGGAGAGCGACTGGCCAGAGAGACTGCTGCGCCCGAGGCCGATATAGTTATCGCCACCGAGAATATCCAGCACCGTCGCACCGTTATCCATGGTGTTGCGTTTCACTGCCAGGGTCTCCTGCTGCGGCCGATCGCCGCGCAGGACAAAGAATAAATTGCTGCGATCGTGCTTGTTGAGGTAATCCCAGGCGCTGTTCTTCATGGCCAGGTGGTCGGAAGAGACCACGATGACCGTGTTTTTGAAATAGGGAGAGGCTTTGATCTTCTCGATTAGCGCGGCGATATGTTCTTGGCTGCAGCTAACGGCGCTGAAGGAGAGGTTTTTCTTGCCGTCCACGTCATAGCGTTTACGCTCGCAGGTGCGCGAAATAAAGCCGTCGGGATGGTGGGTGTCCACCGTCAGGGCGAACAGCGAAAAGCGTTTTCCGGACTGCGACAGCTCTTCGAATTTTTTCCACGTCTCCTCAAGTACCGTGTCGTCATAGAAGCCCCAGTCGTTGCGGTAGGCGGGATCCGCTACCGTGGTTTTGAGCTCTTCCGCCCCGAACAGGTGATCGAAGCCGTGGGACTTGAGAAAGACGTCTTTGCCAGCAAAGCGCAGGTTAGCTCCCTGCACAAAATAGTTTTCGTAACCGGAGTTTTTCAGGATATCGCCAAGGCAGATATTCTGCGGAAAGAAGCTGGATACGGAGGCCGAAGCGTTGCCTTCAAACGGCGCAAACAGCGGAATGCCGCACTGTGACGCGACCATGCCGGCGATGGTGTAATCGGTCCCCGGCAGCTGCATGGTATTGCTGAAATCAATGCCCTCATCTTTAATTCTGCCAAGCTCAGGGGTGAGGTTGGGGAACGCATCGTTATCAAAATAGGTGCGCTCAAGGCTTTCGCCATAGATATAGACCAGATTCAGCTGCGGATTGTCGATACGCTTCGACGGTTCTTTGTAGTACGCGGCAAAGTCCGGGTCTCCTTCCCGTGATTGCGATTTCACCAGCTCGCTGATTTGATGGAAGGCCGGGCTGGCGTCGACCGAGGCCAGCGCCAGCAGCAGCGCCGCCAGGCTGTAGCCGACGTGATGAGGATGATGCCGACGGCGGCGCAGCACCCACCCCAGGGCGCCAAAAACGGCAACCAGCGCGACGGCCACGCCGACGCCCGGCAGAATGTATTTGCCGATCCCGGCGCCGGTCAGGCTGTTGGTCAGAGTGTAGAGTACCGCGTCGTTGATGCCGTCGCCGGTAAAGTAGTCGCTGGCGTAGAGGGTGATATTCAGCACCACGAACAGGCCTAACACCGTGAGCGTGGCGGCAAACCACCAGGTGTTACGACCCGCTTTCCAGGCATAAAGCGCCACCGAAGCTAAAAATAAGGCGATGGATAACAACTCTGACACAGCTCATCCTCATTAACGCCAGTTATCGGCTGGCAGAACAGATTACTTTTCAAGCCACACTGTAATTGCAGCGCCATCTTGCTGCAATTCTAGCGTCATGAAAGTGTGCAGTTATTCAGAATTGGTTTAGAAGTTGCTTTTTTTGATCGGCGTCGCAGCCGGCGTGGCGGGGAAGCGCAAGGAGAAAAAGGAGAAAAAAGCCGTTTCAGGCCGCGCTGCCGTCGCGAAGGCGACAAACGCGGCATTAGCAGTACGTATCAGGAGAGGAAGTTAACGCCCTGTTTTAAGACCAGATCGCAGGCTTTGGTTTTCACCTGTTTCGCCAGCGAGCTGTTGCCAAGCGTATTCAGGTCCAGCTGCTGGCCGTTATTACTGTTGAGCAACCCCTGCAGGCCATCGAGATAGTTGGTGTCTTGTTTCTGTTTTTCCGGCGTGCTGAGTCCTAGTTTATCCAGCACCTGGTTTTTGACGTTATCGGCGCTGGTCACGGAGGCCAGCTTCTGTTGCGCGCAATATGACAAGATCCCGGCCGCATTATTCATGCTGCTGGCGGTCAGCGACTGGCTGCTGCCACTGAGCAGGCTGGTTAGCGAGGAGACGGACATGCCGCCGCTGCCAGCCTGGGTGCTGCCGCCGCTGAGCTGGCTGGCGGCGCTGTTGAGAGAATCCTGCCAGGAGGCAGCGTGGGCCCCGGAGAGGGTAAATGCGCTGAGGGTAAGCGCGGCAAGTAAGCCATTTTTTAACGATTTCATAGACGGACTCATAAGCGTGACTGAAGAATCACTTTAGTATAACGCCGCCGTTGTCCGGAAATCTCTTAATACTCCTTGCCGGTGACGCGGTGCCGGTAACTTTCCCAGTTGAAGATAACCCACAGGCTGTTGCCCAGGCGCATACGGTCCATCACCCGTTCGCCGAGCAGCTTATTCATCTCTTCCATATTACTGTTGGTTAGCATACCGGTAGGCCGTTTGGAGGAAGAGCGGCGGTCAACTATCTGATTGATAATGACCTTTTCATAGCGAGACTCCGTCTGCATACCAATTTCATCAATCACCAGAAGATCGACCTTGCTGAGATCGCTCAGTAATTGCTCTTCGCTCGTCTCCCGATTGCCGAAGGTATCTTTCATGGCTGACATAATATCAGCCACGGTGATAATTAAGACCGATTTCCCGCGCAGCAGCAGTTCGTTGCAGATAGCAGCCGCGAGGTGGTTTTTACCGGTGCCCGGTTTGCCGGAGAAGATAAAGCTGGCGATATTGCCATCAAACTCCTCCACGTACTGACGCGCCCGGGCGAGGGCGTTCATCTGCCCCTCGCACTCGACGCGATAGTTATCAAAGGAGCAGTTCTGATGCAGCGGGCGGATCCCCGAGCGGTTAAAGGTGCGCTGCATTTTCATCGCGCGGTTCTCCCGCTCCAGCGCTTCGGAACGCAGCTTGCCTTGCTCTTTTTGCCAGGCCAGCAGCTCTTCGCCGGTTTTAAACGCCGGTTCGATATGAGCCGGCATCATTTTCTGCAGGCGCTTCATCAGATCGCCAACGTTTTTCATGCTCATCCTCGGAAACCTCGCGGAATATGACTGTCGGGTTCGCTCACGCTGTTCACATCGCGCTTCGGCTGCCCGCCGTTGCTGGCGCGGCTGATTTGCACGCTGCGAGCCAGTTTCTGCTGCCACTGCACGTGGTGAAACACTTTACCTTCCGCCTGCCAGTAAGCGACGAAAGCGGCCAGCTCTTCCGGGGTGACCGGCTGGCTCAGGGCGATGCCCCACAGCGCGGCCAGACGCTGAAAGTCGGCGTCCGGCTGCCAGGCCGCATACATGGCAAATTTGCCCATCGGCACCGCAACCGGCGCCGCCGCGGGCTCGTCGAAAAACTGCGGGTCAAGCGCGATGTCGCTACCGGGGCGCGCCAGCCTGGCTTCCAGTTCCAGCAGCTGCGCCAGCCGGTCTGGGGTCAGCGCATAGAACGCCGGGGCGTTGTTGGCAAAAACGGCGACAGTGCCGTCAGTCGATTTCGCCAGCAGCGCCGCGTGCTGCTGGAGGAATTCTTCCAGGCCGCTAAAATGGGAGGTTAAAATTCGCGAAGACATAATTCTATCTCAACTCTGAACTGCAAAGAGTGGGGTGATCTGCACATAGTAGCACAGAGCCCGTCGCGGAAGGAGCGTCGCGGCTTTACCGCGACGCCGGGGTTAGACGCGAGGGCGCTTACGATACAGCCACAGACCGGGTATCGACAGGCCGATGGAGAGGGCGCCCACGATTGAAGAGGCCTTTAAAAAATTGCTCAGCAGCAAAATCATCATCTCTTCAGAATAGCCAAAATGACTGATTTTTACCGCGGAGATCATCGCAGTGTAAGCGGAAATACCGGGAAACATCGGGATCACGGCGGCAACGGTAAAAATCTTCGGATGCGCCAGATACCAGCGCGACCACTGGATGCCGATGCAACCCACCAGCAGGGCGGCGAGAAACGTGGCCCATTCAATGTTAAAACCGGCGCTCATCATGACCATGCGCGAACCGTGGCCGATGGCCCCCAGCAGCGCGCACCAGCGCAGGGCGCGCTGCGGGACATTAAAGACCATCGCAAACCCGACGGCAGGGATCGCCGCCAGCAGCATGTCTTCCGCCAGCGCGAAAATAAACGAAATTATGCCCATCCCCGCAGCCCCCATACGGTCATTGCCATCACTACGCCAATGCAGGTGGCAAGGGTTAACAGGCTGGCGATCGCCCAGCGGGCGAGGCCGGTATTAATATGCCCTTTAAACATATCGGCGACGGCGTTGATCAGCGGAAAGCCCGGGACCAGCAGCAGGACGCTGGCGGCCATGGCGATGGTCGGGGTGCTGGCAAAGGTAGGGAGGCGCAGCAGCAGCCCGGAGATCGTGGTGGCCACAAAGGCGGTGATGCAGAAGTTGATCTGCGGATGCATGGAACGGTGGGTCAGCACCTGGCGAATGTACATGGCCACCGTGCTGGCGCAGAAGCTGACCAGCGCTCCATCCCAGCCGCCGTTATTCAGTTTACAGAAACAAGCGCAGGAGAGGCCCACCATGATCACCAGCAACCAGCGGGGATAGCGCAGGGGCCTAATCTGCGCGAAGCGCTTCTCGACGTCGCGATAATCCAGCAGCTTATGCTCGGCGAGGATCACGATATGCTGCACTTCCGTCACCACATGCATATTAATGCCGCGGTCGACATTTTTACGCGTGGAGGTAAGACATTCGCCATTCTTAATGGTGGTCAGGACGATAGCGTTGGAGGAGATGGCGCTTTCGACGCTGTCCATCCCCAGCGCCAGCCCGAGACGCGTTGAAAGCTCTTCCACCAACGCGCTTTCGGCGCCGTGCTGTAACAAAAAAAGACCACACTGGATGCATAATCGTGTGATTGCCCGCTGCTGTGCCCGATCAACCTGCATATTTCCTCTGCTGTCCGCGACGCCTGGTATCTGCCGATACTTTAACCTGAAGCGCCTGGGCGGCTGAGGGGGGTGGGATCAAATAATGTGCAAAAATTTCCCGCCCGCCGGAGGGGCAGAATTTGAAGCGTCCCACACTTTTGCCAGTTTGGTGAAAAGTGCAATTTTTGTCGCCATTCATCCCTTCTTTTTCCCGTCTGACTTATCAAAAATGCAGGAAAGCACTTTTATTAAACAAAAAATATACAAATAATTAACCCTGCAAAAGTGAGACAATCCTATGAAAACACAGGTCGCGATTATTGGCGCTGGCCCTTCCGGGCTGCTGCTGGGGCAGCTCCTGCACAACGCCGGCATCCACACGGTCATTCTTGAGCGTCAAACGCCGCAGTATGTGCTGGGGCGCATCCGCGCGGGAATTCTGGAAAGCGGTACCGTCGATCTGCTTCGCGAAGCGGGCGTGGCGCAGCGAATGGACGTCGAAGGCCTGGTGCATCATGGGGTGGAGTTTCTCTTTGACGGCCAGCGGGTGCCCGTCTCACTGAGCGAGCTGACCGACGGCAAGAGCGTGATGGTTTACGGCCAGACTGAAGTGACCCGCGATCTGATGGCTGCCCGGGCCGCCAGCGACGCGCCGATCGTGTACGGCGTGAGCGAAGTGACTATCCATGACGCGAAAAGCGACCGGCCGACGATCACCTATCTTAGCGAAGGTGAATTCTGCCGCCTGGAGTGTGACTTTATCGCCGGTTGCGACGGGTTCCATGGCGTGTCGCGGCAAAGTATTCCCGCTGACATCCTCAAAACTTACGAGAGCGTCTGGCCGTTCGGCTGGTTAGGCCTGTTGGCGGATACGCCGCCGGTCAATCCGGAGCTGATCTATGCGCATCATCAGCGGGGATTCGTTTTATGTAGTCAGCGCTCACTTACTCGCAGCCGCTACTATTTGCAGGTTCCGCTGAGCGATAAAGTGGAAGACTGGTCGGACGAACGCTTCTGGCAGGAGTTGAAATGCCGATTGCCGGCGGATCTGTCATCAAAGTTAGTGACTGGTCACTCACTTGAGAAAAGCATCGCTCCCTTGCGCAGCTTCGTCGTAGAGCCGATGCAATATGGGCGATTGTTTCTGGTGGGGGATGCCGCGCATATCGTACCGCCGACCGGCGCTAAAGGGTTGAACCTGGCGGCATCGGACGTGAACTATCTGTGGCGGATCCTTCGCGAATACTACCATCATGGCCGGAGCGATCTGCTCGCGACCTATTCGCGACTAGCGCTGGATCGGGTCTGGAAAGGGGAACGCTTTAGCTGGTTCATGACCCGCCTGCTGCACGATTTCCCGCAGCAGAGCGAATTCGACGCCAAAATGCAGGCGGCCGATCGCCGCTACTATCTGGGCTCGCGCGCCGGGCTGACCACCATCGCGGAAAACTACGTGGGCCTGCCCATGGAGCGCGTCGTCTGACTGAACAGGAGTAACTATGTCGCCCGTCCAAACTGTTCCGGTATTTAAGCTCTATGGCGAGGAGCGCGGCTGGCCGACGCCGGACCTGCTGCACTGCGAATCGATTTTGCAGCGCAGCAGCCTGTATCAGTGGCATATTCGCGTCCACCAGCACGCCGAAATGGTCCAGCTCCTCTATCTGCACAAAGGTCGGGCGGAGATCGAAATTGAAGGCACCACCGCGGTGATGACGGAATCCTGCATCCAGGTGGTGCCCGCCCTCTGCATTCATGGCTTTCATTTTTCACCCGGGACGCACGGATTTGTGCTCTCCCTGGCGCTGCCGCTGCTGAGCCGCTTTGAAAATCAGTTCGGCCGGCCGCTGGATGTGCTTAGCGTAGCGCAGTGTCTGCCGGTGGGGCGTTCCCGGGGGCGTATGCATACGCTGTTTTCAGCGCTTCGCGAGGAGTACAGTGCCGATCATGACGCACGGGAAATGATGCTTTATTCGCTGCTGGGGACGCTGCTGGTCTGGCTGAACCGGCAGTGCCGCCCCGCACCGCCCGCGGAAGACAAAGCGGAGCGAAAGCGCAGTATGATGCGTCATTTTTCCCGGCTTATTGAGAGCCACTACCGGCAGCATCTCCCGCTGGCGGAGTATGCGAAGTTGATTGGGCTGTCGGTCACGCATTTAAACTATTTATGTCGCGAGTTCTATGGCTGTAGCGCCCTCGGGGTACTGCATCAGCGACTGATGCTTGAGGCGCGGCGTAACCTGCAGTACACTCGCATGACGGTAACGCAACTCTCTGATTATTTGGGTTTTAGCGACGCCGCCTATTTTTCTCGCTTTTTCCGCCGCTACAGTGGTATGTCGCCTAAAGCATTTAGAGAAGCAATTAAAGAGAATGCTTCATAATTTTCAAGCCTGAAATTATTTTTGCTAAATAATAGTTTTATCTTTTCTAATTTATTAGCGCAGAGGCGTCTGTGCTAATATTCATCGCAAGTATACACAGGAATAATATTTACACGGTATGACCACGGTTCGGTCATTCAGTATATCGTGTACGCGGGCCATGAATATGCTTTTAATATTCATCCAGTAAATGGTATGGCGATCGAGTCACTCGCCGAACGTTTACGGGCAAGCGAAGGAACTTCGACAGGAAGCGGAGGTGTTATGTTACCAGGACAAGGTAAGTTTGGCGTTGTTATTAGTAAAATCCCCGTCATGCAGTCAGGGTTAAAGGTGATCTTCAATGAGAACCTCCCGGATTACGAACTCAGTTTTTGTCGCTCTCATGATGAGCTCACTCTTTTACAACTGCGGCGGGCGGTGCTGGTCGTTGCGGATATCTCCGGCGAGATTGCGCAACCCCGGGCCGTCTGCGAGCGTTATTACTCCCTCATGACCCAGTATCGTGATATTCACTGGGTTTTTATGGTCAGCGACAGCCTCTATCCATTAGCCGTTGAGCTATTAATTCGTCCCGAAAGCTCGCTCATCTCCGAGAGCGAGCCGGTAAACCGGCTGATTGAGGTGATTTGTGCCGGTAGCCGTGCGGCTGAGCAGATTAGCCGTACGCTGTTTACCGGGAATGAGGACAGCGATTTCGCAAGCTACCACTCTGCGGCGATGCTGACCCTGTCAGAGCGAAAAGTTCTGCGCCTTCTGGCGAAGGGATGGGGAATTAACCAGATCGCCGCGCTGTTGAAAAAGAGCAATAAGACGATCAGCGCGCAGAAAAATAGCGCAATGCGTCGCTTATCGCTACGCAGCAACGCTGAAATGTATGCCTGGATCAACAGCGCGCAGGGAATGCAAGAGCTGAATATCAATTCAGCTTACGGGGAGCAAATGGAATGGAAAAAAATAGCACAACCCGTCATGTCGCCATCGTAGAAAAATGTGTGATGACGGAAATGGCCTGGCGCTATATCTTTAGCCGTGAAGATAACAGCCAATACCGCATTCATTTTTTTAAAAATATCAATTTGCTCAGGGCGGTGGAAGCGTCGTTCCCATGGTCAGCAATGATCTTTTCACTTTCAGGGAGTCGTTCGTCCAGAGCCGAGAGCCTGCTTTTTCTTCACGAGATGGCGAGGATCCGACCGGAAGTCCAAACGATTATTCTGGCTAATAATGAAAGCGAAATGCGCCTGATCGGCCATTTAATGCCGTCCTGCCTGCACGGTATATTAAATAAATCTGCGCCGCGACGCGGGTTGCAGGAGCATTTATTACAGCTGCTGGATAATCATTCCCTCGCCGGCAAAGAGCATTTTTGCGGCAGAGAGGCATGCAACGATCCGCTAAGTCCGACGGAGCACGCTATTCTTCGGTATATGTCGTGGGGATATTCGCTTTCGGAAATTGCGGTGCAGCTGAACCGGAACATTAAAACCATCCGCGCGCATAAGTTCAACGCCATGACCAAGCTCGGGGTTCGCTCTGACATTGGTTTATTAAACGCGGCGGATATCTTGCTGCATTTACCGATAAACGGCCCGACCAGCGCCGTTAAACAGGTGGCATAACGCGGCTATATGCATACGTCTACCCATGTTGCGTCGGTGAGCTGCGCCATTCGTTCTGGTTCGATGCGAACGGCGCTGTGAATAGCCCCCGCTGCGGGTAGTACCTCCTGATAGTGCCTGAGCGAGACGTCACAGAAGACGTCCAGCGGATTTTCCAGACCAAACGGGCACACGCCGCCGACCGGATGGCCGGTCCAGGTCACCACCTCATCGCTGCTCAACATACGCGCTTTTGCGCCAAAGGTTTCTTTCAGCTTTTTATTATCCAGCCGCGCATCGCCCCTGGCGACGATCAGTACAATTTTATCTTTGATCTTGAGCGACAGCGTTTTGGCTATTTGTCCCGGCTCAACGTTGTGCGCGGCAGCGGCGAGCGCCACGGTGGCGGTACTCTGGTTTAACTCAATAATTTCGATATCGGGGGCGTGTTCGGCAAAGAACTGCCGTACAGACTGCAGACTCATTGGATTCTCCTGATTTAAGCCTGGTTAAATCTGTCACAAGCCTGGCGGAGTGTAAATATCGGCGCGGACAATCCAGATTCTTTCTATTTTGTCGATCTCCTTCACATTCACCGTAACCGGTTACTGTAACCGGTTGCGGTTATCTTCATTGAGATGAATACTGGAACAGTCACTTCTCCTTTTATTTATAACAAAAGAGCCGTGTATGAATCGTTGTGTTATGAGCAGTATAGCCGGTGATCCACCCGCTGCCTGCTGCATCAAAAAGCGGTCATCGTAACGGCAGGGTAATCGTTGTTGGGCCAGTATCAATAGCCTGTCAGGAGGGCTACTATGTCTGCTAACCATGCTGCGTTTAATTTGATATTTCGCTTTGTAGAAAATTACATAAGCCCCATAGCAGGGCGGATCTCATCGCAGCGTCACGTCATGGCTATCCGTGACGGTTTTATCTCCGCCATGCCGTTTATGATCGTCGGATCGTTTCTGCTGGTGTTTGCTTATCCTCCTTTTTCCCCGGATACCACCTGGGGTTTCGCCCGCGCCTGGCTGGATCTGGCAAAAGAGTTCGAGGGGCGCATTCTGACCCCCTTTGATATGACAATGGGGATCATGTCGATCTACATCTGCGCGGCAATCTCTTACAACCTCGGTAAGCACTACGAGAAATCCAATCAGCTCGATCCCTTTATGTGCGCGATGCTGTCGATCATGGCTTTTTTACTGATTGCCGCGCCGAAGACGAATGGCACGCTGCCGGTGGATAGCCTCGGCGGAACAGGGATCTTTACCGCCATTCTGGTGGCGATCTACTGTGTGGAGATGATGCGTTTTCTCAAGGCACATAACATCGGTATCCGTCTACCGGATCAGGTCCCTCCGATGATCAAAAATTCCTTTGATCTGTTGATCCCGGTGCTGGTGGTTGTGCTGACGCTCTATCCGCTGAGCCTGTTTATTCAACACCATTTTGACATGCTGATCCCGCAGGCCATTATGGCGATTTTCAAACCGCTGGTTTCGGCAGCCGATTCCCTGCCGGCGATCCTGCTGGCGGTCCTCATCGGCCACCTGCTGTGGTTTGCCGGGATCCACGGTGCGGCGATCGTTTCCGGGATGCTGCAGATGTTCTGGCTGACCAACCTCGGTATGAACCAGCAGGCGCTGGCCCAGGGCGCACCTCTGCCGCATATCTTTATGGAGGCGTTCTGGACCTTCTTTATCGTGGTCGGAGGTTCTGGTGCCACCATGGGGCTGGTGTTCTGCTATCTGCGCAGTCGTTCAGCGCATTTGCGCTCCATTGGTCGTTTGAGCGTGGTGCCAAGCCTGTTTAACATTAACGAGCCGGTCATCTTTGGGACGCCTATTGTCATGAATCCGGTGTTCTTTATTCCGTTCCTGCTGGCGCCGATGGTAAATGCGGTACTGGCTTGGGCGGCAATGAAGCTGGATCTGATCGGCCGCGTCATCTCCGTGGTGCCGTGGACGGCGCCGGCGCCGATTGGCGGTGCCTGGGCGCTGGGCTGGGATTTCCGGGCGGCAATTCTGGTCATCGTTCTGGCCTGCGTGTCGGCGATTATCTACTTCCCGTTCTTTAAGGTGTATGAGAAACAGCTGCTTGCTCAGGAAGCGGAAGAGGCCGAACGGGCGGAACAGGAGAGTCAGCAGACCGCATAAATAGTGACCGGGCGGCCACAGGCTGCCCGTAGCTTATTGGGAACAGGGCGTTATTTTAACGTGCAGTCGCCGCACTGTTGGACGTCCGGCAGGCGATAGCGCTGACAGCAGGTGCGTCGGACTAACTGCCCTTCACGCAGCACGACCGTTCGCCATAGTGGGTTATCCTGACCATCGGCGAGTTGTTTTTCAAAGAAACAGTGCTGGCGCAGGGCGGCAAGCTGCTCATCCCCCAGCAGCGCGCGCATTTCCCCAAGATACCAGTTAATCAGATAGCCTGTATTGCTCCAGATAAGTTTGCCATTGATTTCGCCCGTCGCTTCCAGCGCCTCAATAACCGGCTGCAGGGTGCGCGTCACCAGGGCATCCATCCGCGACAGCGGTGACAGTCTCTCGATGCCGGCATCACTATGGACATCAATCCAGAAACAGGCCGCCCGGCCGCTTTCGTGAAATTCGACGTGGAAATGTTCCGGCGCCAGGCTTAGACCCTGTGGTTCATTGAGCAACGCCAACATCAGCGGCGGCACCAGCAGACCGATATACCATTGCGCCCAGAGCGAGAGCAGAGGTTTCTGTTCCCGTGTCAGCGTTGGCTGATGACGATAGATATGATCGGAATAAGTGGCCAACAGGGAGCGTAAGGCGGTGGGTTGCGACCACTCGGCGAGCGTCAACGCGTGACCGGGAGCGGATTCATCCAGGCGCAGGAAATCGAGCAGATGGGGGCGCAGGGTGGCGATTTTTTCCCGAATACTCTCCGCCAGGGCGCGCTCAGCCGTCGGCAAAGGGGCCCGCCAGATAAGTTCATCGCTGAGAGGAAGGGAACGCCAGGCCATTCGATTTCCAGATACAAATCTAAATGATAATGATTCCTGATATTAGTTGTTTGCAGGCGGCATGGCAAGAATTTTGTCGGCGCCACGATGCCGCAGCGCGCGCGGGTTAACTGGCCAAAATAATGTTGCGGCCTTTATTTTTAGCTTCATAGAGTGCGCCATCGGCTCGCGCCAGCGCTTGCTCAATATTGTCATCAATGAGCGGCGTCAGACCAATACTGATGGTCACGTTGGTGGCGACGCTCTCATTAAACATATGCGGGATTTTCAGGTCATAGACCCGCTGTCGAATTCGTTCGGCAGCCTGCCAGGCCGTTTCTTCGCTGCTATTGGTCAGCAGCACCATAAACTCCTCTCCACCAAAGCGGGCGACAATATCGCGCGAGCGTACGGCGTTACGAATGGCAGCAGAGACGCGAATGAGCGCCTGATCGCCCATCATATGACCGTAGTGATCGTTATAGGCTTTGAAATGATCGATATCGAGGAGCAGCACGAAGTGGTTATCGCCGTCCAGCGCCAGCAGGGTATCGAGGCGATTCTGCAGTCCGCGGCGATTATACAAACCGGTCAGGGGATCCAGCATACTGAGATCGTTGAGGGTGTTGCGTTCCTGCATCAGTTTATCCATCAATCCTTGTGTAAAGGCATCGCTGCGCTTCTGGATAATATTTTGCAGGGTAATACCGGCAATAGGCAGCATAAAACAGTAAGTCATGCGCAACCATTGTTCTCCCTCGGCCATTATCAGGCAGGCAAGGAAAGTCGGTAAAGAGTGGAGGGTAAAGGCAGTGATATTATTGGAAAAAGCGATGGTGCCGATAAACAGAATGCTTAATAGGGCGATCACCAGATAGTTAAAATGCGGCGGTGTCAATAGCATCGCCTTTGTCACTACGTGCCATGCCCATAGCATGCCAAATAACAACGAGATAGCGGAAATATTTATTTTCGATTGCGGCCATTTCCAGTGCCAGAGCAGCAGCAACCCGCTGCAGGCCACGATCAGAGCGCAGGGCAGCGTAAAACGAACTACCGTAAATAGGGGGGTGACCAGCGACAGAGAGGAAGAAATGAAATTAAGCAGTAAAAAAAGCCGTAAGGAATATTGATATTTTTGTGCGTAGTGTGCTCGCCAGGTTTGTGCAGTCATATCGGAAGAATCATTATTAGTCGTTAAATTTCAAAATGATGAAAGCCAAAAATGAAGAGTCTGATAACAATGTGCAAAAAAAGGTTATTTGCAAAATAAGAAAAATATTTAATATATATCGATAATCCGCTTAATTTATCACCTTCATGAATGTATGTCATTACCGCGAACGTAAAGAATAAGGCACAGAGCACTTTGCAAATGACAAATGATAAAAATTATCATATGATATTGGTTATCATTATCGTTGTGAGAGGTAAAACCATGCTGCTGCGAGCATTAGGAAGCGGTTGGGCAGTCGTCGTTCCCGGCGCGCTGATTGTCGCTCTCGGGTATGCCGGGGTGTCGGCTGACGTATGGCGGACGCTGGTCGCGGTGGGCATGCTGATGTCCGCGGTGATGATATGGCATCGTCAACTGCGCCATTTTATCCTGCTGCCATCGTGCGTTGCATTGATTGGTGGGATAATGCTGATGATGGTGGATATCAAGCTGAGAGGATAACGTCGGGAGAGGGAAGAATATTGGTGCGAGGGGGGGGACTTGAACCCCCACGTCCGTAAGGACACTAACACCTGA
>NZ_JBEAJG010000038.1:0-83646 GCF_040065235.1 Klebsiella sp. GB_Kp047
CTGCCTGTCACGCAGGGGGTCGCGGGTTCGAGTCCCGTCCGTTCCGCCACTTATTTAACATTAAGCCTGCTCAGATAGCAGGCTTAGTGGTAAGAAAGCTTTAGGGGCGTAGTTCAATTGGTAGAGCACCGGTCTCCAAAACCGGGTGTTGGGAGTTCGAGTCTCTCCGCCCCTGCCATTTATAAGAATCCTTTGCTCAGGCAAAGGATTTTTTTTATCTCTACTATCCATCTGCAATATCCCTATTCAAAATACCTTGCTCCTCTCCGTCCATGGAGAGTACCGCTTATTCCAGGATAGGGCTTTTCAGGATCTCGTGGATCTGCGCCTGCTTATCGCTATTTTGTAACCAGATCGCATAGAGTGGGCGGGACAGCGTAGCGCTGTCCATGACCGTATGTAACCCATGCTTCTCTTTCGCCCAGCGAACAGGTAGCCAACAGCAGCCGCTCAGACGCGATAATTGCTGATAGATCAGTTCAGCTGAAGAGGTAGTGAGCAGCGGAACATCATCGCTTCCTATCAGACCCACTTCGTTTTGCTGAAAATCGGGCCCCCATTCAAGGCGCAAGTAGTTCAATTCATTTCTGTTTTTTGCAGGCGATGTGCAATACAGGGCAAGAGTAAAATTACCCAACAGCTGGCTGCTTAATTCATCCATCTTCGGCGATTCGGTGGTGATCAGCAGATCCAACTGGCGTTCGTGAAGCTGTTTAACCAGCGACTGCCGCTGCGCGATACGCGCTTCAAACTGGAGATTGTAAGGTGCGCTGTAGAGGGTGCCGAGCCAGCCGTTAAGCATGCATTCCCACAGCGAGGCGCTGGCCCCGATGGAGAATTCATTATGTCGCGAAGAGTGTGCGACCTCCTTGCGCGCAGCCTGCCAGGTATTCATTAGCGTTTCGGCGTAGGGCAGGAGCTTTTCTCCGGCCGTCGTCAGGCGAATGTTATTACGATGTCGGGTGAACAGGTTCACACCAAGTTGATTTTCCAGCTGACGAATACGAAAGCTGACCGCTGACTGCGTCAGGTAAAGCGCCTCTGCTGCTCGCCCAAAGTGACGAGTTCTGCTCACTTCCAGGAAAGTCTTGAGCAATTCCGTATCCACACCGTTCTCCACAAAATTATTTGTCGTGATGATTTAAATGTTTTGTTTGACGCTCTGTCAAGCGTAACTAATACTCCGCGCCATAAATAGCTCGGCCAAAGAATCAGGAGCGTGTAGGATGGCGGAAAGCTTTACGACGACTAATCGTTTTTTCGACAATAAAAATTATCCACGCGGGTTCTCCCGTCACGGTGATTTCACCATCAAAGAGGCGCAACTGCTGGAACGTCATGGTTATGCCTTTAACGAACTGGAACTGGGTAAACGCGAACCTGTTACCGATGATGAAAAACAGTTTGTCTCGGTGTGCCGTGGTGAGCGTGAGCCGGTAACGGAAGCAGAACGCGTATGGATTAAGTATATGGCGCGCATCAAGCGGCCGAAGCGTTTCCATACCCTTTCCGGCGGCAAACCGCAGATGGAAGGCGCTGACGATTACACCGAAAGCGATGACTAAGAAAAAAGGGCGTAAGCCCTTTTTTTACGCCATCATTTTCTGCAGATGGTTTAGCATCCGGTCTATCGCCCGATAGCTGAGCGCCTCCTGCAAATGACGGCGTTCAATCTCTTCAGCCTCTGCCAGATCGGCAATGGTTCTCGCCACCTTTAACAGACGCTGCCAGGCTCGAATAGAGAGCCCCAACTGCGTTAGCGTCTGTTCCAGCCAGACAGCGTCCTCCCGCCGTAAGTGGCAGCAGCTCTTCATTTCACGATTCTCAAGATGAGCATTGAGCTTATTTTGCCTGAGCATTTGCCGTTCGCGCGCCGCCAGCACCCGCTGCCGGACCGTTGCGCTAGACTCTTCGCCCTGCGTGCCCTGGCTCAGTATCCCTGGCGGCGGCAGCGGGATCTCTAAGGAGAGATCGAAGCGGTCAAGGAAGGGGCCTGACAGACGTCCCAGATAACGTAATGTCTGCTCAGGCGATGTACGATTATGTTTGCCCTGATAATGCCCTGTCGGGCTTGGGTTCATTGCCGCGATAAGCTGAAAGCGCGCCGGATAGTCAATTTTGGCGCGCGAGCGTGATATATGGATCTTGCCTGACTCAATGGGTTCGCGCAGCGCATCCAGTACACGCCGCTCAAACTCCGGCAGCTCATCAAGAAACAGCACGCCATTATGGGCCAGGGAAATCTCACCGGGGACCGGTATCGAGCCGCCGCCCACCATCGCTGCCAGCGAAGCGCTATGATGAGGTGCGCGAAACGGCCTCTGACGCCACCGGGTCTTCGCGGTATGCAGATTGACCAGGCTCTGAATGGCCGTGCTCTCCAGGGCTTCCTGATTGCTTAATGGCGGCAGGAGACCGGGTAGCCGGCTGGCAAGCATGGTTTTCCCGGTGCCGGGTGGGCCGATCAGGAGCAGGTTGTGACCCCCGGCGGCCACAATCTCCAGCGCTCGCTTGCCCTGCTGCTGGCCGATAACATCGCGCAGATCTTCGCCGCGTTCATCAACGGTGGGTGCCTCGGCGAGAGGCGGCGAAAGCGATGTCTGCCCCGCGAGAAAAGCACACACCTCCTGCAGATGGTCGGCGACCAGGCAATCGCTGCCGCCGATCAGGCCGACCTCAGCCGCATTATCAGAGGAGACGACGATGCGCCGGCCGGCTTTGATGGCTTCCATTGCGCTGGGGATCGCCCCTGGAACGCCGCGTAACCCACCTGTGAGGGCGAGTTCGCCCACAAACTCATATTGATTCAGTCGCGTCGTGTTGAGCTGCTCTGAGGCAACGAGAAGCGCGAGAGCGATAGGTAGATCGTATCGCCCGCCCTCTTTAGGCAGATCCGCTGGCGCCAGGTTAATGGTTATTTTCTTCGCAGGGAAAGCGTAGCCGCTGTTGATCAGGGCGCTGCGAACCCGGTCACGGGCCTCTTTCACGGTGGTCTCCGGCAGTCCGACCATAGTCAGGCCGGGCAGACCGTTGCTGAGATGAACCTCGACAGTAATCAATGGCGCTTCGATACCGAGCGCCGCGCGGGTATAGACGATGGCGAGCGACATAAAACCTCCTGGACCAGGCAGGATTATGGCTGACCTGTGTTAAAACGGGATCGGTAATAGTCAGAAGTTAGGACCATAAATCCATACTTTTCGCGCCATATTGTTACATTTAGCCGAAACTGGAAGTTCGCTCGCAAAACAGAGCGGCGTTGGGAAGGAGGGCGCAAAAGAGCGCGGCAGGCGAGAGAAAACTGAGTTTTTTTCATCTTCGAATTTTTTCATATAAAACAATTATTTTTGCTGAAACTGTTAGGCTGCTCAGCAACAGAGATATAAAAAAATCTTGTGTTTTATGTGATGTCTGTGGTACCTCTTTAGGTATTCCTTCGAACAAGAAGCCAGAAAGTACAGAAAATGACAGCCCTTCTACGAGTGATTAGCCTGGTCGTGATTAGCGTGGTGGTGATTATTATCCCACCGTGCGGGGCTGCACTTGGACGAGGAAAGGCTTAATAATCAAGCCTTAACGAACTAAGACCCCCGCACCGAAAGGTCCGGGGGTTTTTTTATAACTGAAATAACCTAAGCGAGGAGCAGATGATGACTTTTAGCATAAAATTCTGTTTCTCCCGATTTATGACGGGGAACTAACTATGAATGGCGCGCAGTGGGTGGTACATGCTTTGCGGACACAGGGGGTCGACACCGTTTTTGGCTATCCGGGTGGCGCAATTATGCCGGTTTACGATGCACTGTATGACGGCGGCGTGGAGCACCTGCTGTGCCGGCATGAGCAAGGGGCAGCCATGGCGGCCATTGGTTATGCGCGAGCAACCGGTAAAACCGGGGTATGTATCGCGACTTCCGGCCCGGGCGCAACCAACCTGATCACCGGCCTGGCGGACGCTTTGCTTGACTCCATCCCCATTGTCGCTATCACCGGCCAGGTGGCCGCACCCTTCATCGGCACGGATGCGTTCCAGGAGGTAGACGTTCTCGGTTTGTCACTGGCCTGTACTAAGCACAGTTTCCTCGTGCAGTCTCTGGACGAGTTGCCGCGGGTCATTGCTGAAGCTTTCCAGGTGGCAAACTCAGGCCGTCCAGGCCCGGTGCTGGTTGATATCCCTAAGGATATTCAGATGGCGCAGGGCGATCTCGATCCCCATTTCTCTATGGTCGCCGATGAGATGGCATTCCCGCAGGCGGAAGTGGCTCAGGCTCTGCAGATGCTGGCTCAATCGCAGCAACCGATGCTGTATGTTGGCGGCGGGGTCGGCATGGCGCAGGCGGTACCGGCGCTGCGCGAATTCCTCGCAGTGACCCGGATGCCGGCGACCTGCACCCTGAAAGGGCTGGGCGTGGTGGACGCCGATTACCCGTATTATCTCGGCATGCTGGGAATGCACGGCACCAAGGCGGCCAATCTGGCGGTACAGGAGTGCGATCTGCTGATTGCCGTCGGCGCGCGCTTTGACGATCGCGTGACCGGCAAGCTCAACACCTTCGCGCCGCATGCCAAAGTGATCCATATGGACATCGATCCGGCGGAGCTGAACAAGCTGCGCCAGGCGCACATTGGTCTGACCGGCGATCTGAACCGCTTGCTGCCGGCGCTGCAGCAGCCGTTAGCGATCGATGGCTGGCGCGAGCGGAGTGCCGCACTGCGTGCCGATCACGCCTGGCGTTACGATCATCCCGGTGAGGCTATCTACGCGCCGCTGCTGCTGAAACAGCTTTCCGACCGCAAGCCGGCGGACAGCGTGGTGACAACCGACGTAGGCCAGCATCAGATGTGGTCGGCTCAGCATATGACCTATAGCCGCCCGGAAAACTTCATCACCTCCAGCGGCTTAGGCACCATGGGCTTTGGCCTGCCGGCCGCCGTTGGTGCCCAGGTGGCGCGCCCTAACGATACGGTGATCTGTATCTCTGGTGACGGCTCCTTCATGATGAATGTGCAGGAGCTGGGCACCGTAAAACGCAAGCAGTTACCGCTGAAGATCGTATTACTCGACAACCAGCGGTTAGGGATGGTTCGACAATGGCAGCAGCTGTTTTTCCAGGAACGTTATAGCGAAACCACTCTGACTGATAACCCTGATTTCCTCACGCTGGCCAGCGCCTTCGGTATTCCTGGCCAACACATCACCCGTAAAGACCAGGTTGAAGCGGCACTCGACACCATGCTTTCGAGCCAGGGGCCATACCTGCTTCATGTCTCAATCGACGAACTTGAGAATGTCTGGCCGTTGGTGCCGCCCGGCGCCAGTAACTCTGAAATGCTGGAGAAATTATCATGATGCAACATCAGGTCGCTTTACAGGCACGTTTCAACCCGGAAACCTTAGAGCGCGTGCTGCGCGTTGTCCGTCACCGTGGTTTTCAAATCTGCGCAATGAACATGGAAACCGCAGCGGACGCACAGAACATAAATATCGAATTGACCGTTGCCAGCCCGCGGCCCGTCGAATTACTGTTTAGTCAATTAAGTAAACTGGTCGACGTTGCCTGCGTCGAGATCCAGCAACCCACATCACAACAAATCCGCGCCTGAGCGCAAAGGAAGAAAAATGACGACGAAAAAAGCTGATTACATCTGGTTCAATGGCGAGATGGTTCCGTGGGGCGAAGCGAAAGTTCATGTGATGTCCCATGCGCTGCACTATGGCACCTCGGTATTCGAAGGCATCCGTTGCTACGACTCGCACAAAGGCCCGGTGGTGTTCCGTCATCGCGAACATATGCAGCGTCTGCATGACTCAGCCAAAATTTATCGTTTCCCGGTCTCCCAGAGCGTCGACGAACTGATGGAAGCCTGCCGCGAAGTCATTCGCACTAATAATCTGACCAGCGCTTATATCCGCCCGCTGGTGTTTGTTGGCGATGTCGGCATGGGGGTAAACCCGCCTCCGGGTTACAACACTGACGTGATCATCGCGGCGTTCCCGTGGGGAGCCTACCTCGGCGCAGAAGCGCTGGAGCAGGGGATCGATGCCATGGTCTCTTCCTGGAACCGCGCGGCGCCGAACACCATCCCGACGGCGGCGAAAGCCGGCGGCAACTATCTCTCCTCGCTGCTGGTTGGCAGCGAAGCGCGTCGCCATGGCTACCAGGAAGGTATCGCCCTCGATGTTAACGGCTATATCTCTGAAGGCGCTGGCGAAAACCTGTTTGAAGTGAAGGACGGCGTGCTGTTCACTCCGCCGTTTACCTCTTCCGCGCTGCCGGGCATTACCCGCGACGCCATCATCAAGCTGGCGAAAGATCTCGGTATTGAAGTCCGCGAGCAGGTATTGTCCCGTGAATCCCTGTACCTGGCGGATGAAGTCTTCATGTCCGGCACCGCGGCGGAAATCACCCCGGTACGCAGCGTGGATGGCATCCAGGTCGGCGCAGGCCGTCGCGGTCCGGTCACCAAACGCATTCAGGAAGCCTTCTTTGGCCTCTTCACCGGTGAAACAGAAGATAAATGGGGCTGGTTGGATCCGGTAAGTAAGTAATTAAAAATGGGACGGCACGCACCGTCCCATTTAATAAACACAGATGGGAGTAAAAAGAGCATGCCTAAGTACCGTTCCGCCACCACCACACATGGCCGCAATATGGCGGGCGCCCGCGCGTTGTGGCGCGCAACCGGGATGACCGATGCCGATTTCGGCAAACCGATTATCGCCGTCGTTAACTCCTTTACCCAGTTTGTTCCTGGGCACGTGCACCTGCGCGACCTCGGCAAACTGGTTGCCGAGCAGATTGAAGCCGCCGGTGGCGTGGCCAAAGAATTCAACACCATCGCAGTGGATGATGGGATCGCCATGGGCCACGGGGGTATGCTCTATTCACTGCCATCCCGCGAGCTGATCGCCGACTCGGTGGAGTACATGGTTAACGCCCATTGTGCGGATGCGATGGTCTGTATCTCCAACTGCGACAAAATCACCCCGGGGATGCTGATGGCTTCCCTGCGCCTGAACATTCCGGTGATCTTTGTGTCCGGCGGCCCGATGGAAGCCGGGAAAACCAAGCTGTCAGATAAAATCATCAAGCTCGACCTGGTGGATGCGATGATCCAGGGGGCGGATCCGAAAGTGTCCGACGAGCAGAGTAATCAGGTGGAACGCTCCGCCTGTCCGACCTGCGGCTCCTGTTCCGGGATGTTCACCGCCAACTCCATGAACTGCCTGACCGAAGCGCTGGGCCTATCGCAGCCGGGTAACGGCTCTCTGCTGGCGACCCACGCCGATCGTAAGGAGCTGTTCCTTAACGCCGGGAAACGTATCGTTGAGCTGACCAAACGCTATTACGAGCAGGATGACGCTTCCGCGCTGCCGCGCAATATCGCCAGCAAGGCGGCCTTTGAGAACGCCATGACGCTGGATATCGCCATGGGCGGTTCCACCAACACCGTTCTGCATCTGCTGGCGGCGGCGCAGGAAGCTGAAATCGATTTCACCATGAGCGATATCGATAAGCTCTCCCGCAAAGTGCCGCAGCTGTGTAAGGTGGCGCCGAGCACGCAGAAATACCATATGGAAGATGTGCATCGCGCCGGCGGCGTGCTGGGCATTCTGGGCGAGCTGGACCGCGCCGGGCTGCTGAATCGCGAGGTTAAAAACGTCCTCGGCCTGACGCTGCCGCAGACCCTGGAACAGTACGATGTGATGGTCACCCAGGACGATGCGGTGAAAAAGATGTTCCGCGCCGGGCCGGCGGGCATCCGTACCACCCAGGCGTTCTCGCAAGACTGCCGCTGGGATACGCTGGATGACGATCGCGCCGAAGGCTGTATCCGTTCTCTGGAACACGCTTACAGCAAGGACGGCGGCCTGGCGGTACTGTACGGCAATTTCGCGGAAAACGGTTGTATCGTGAAAACCGCCGGCGTGGACGACAGCATCCTGAAATTTACCGGTCCGGCGAAAGTGTATGAGAGCCAGGACGATGCGGTTGAGGCCATCCTCGGCGGTAAAGTCGTTGAAGGCGACGTCGTGGTGATCCGCTACGAAGGGCCGAAAGGCGGGCCGGGGATGCAGGAGATGCTTTACCCCACCAGCTTCCTGAAGTCGATGGGGCTGGGCAAAGCCTGCGCGCTGATCACCGATGGCCGTTTCTCCGGCGGCACCTCAGGGCTCTCTATCGGTCACGTCTCACCGGAAGCGGCGAGCGGCGGCAACATTGCGCTCATTGAAGATGGCGACATGATCGCGATTGATATTCCGAACCGCAGCATCCAGCTGCAGCTGAGCGATGCGGAAATTGCGGCGCGTCGTGAAGCCCAGGAAGCGCGTGGCGACCAGGCGTGGACGCCGAAAAATCGCCAGCGTCAGGTCTCCTTTGCCCTTCGCGCCTACGCCAGCCTGGCGACCAGCGCCGACAAAGGCGCGGTTCGCGATAAATCGAAACTGGGTGGCTAATCATGGCGGATTCACAACCCCTGTCCGGTGCCCCTGAGGGCGCCGAATACCTGAGAGCAGTGCTGCGCGCGCCGGTTTATGAAGCGGTGCAGAAAACGCCGCTGCAAAAAATGGACAAACTCTCTTCTCGCCTGGATAACGTTATTCTGGTGAAGCGCGAAGATCGCCAACCGGTACACAGCTTTAAGCTGCGCGGCGCCTACGCGATGATGTCCAGCCTGACCGCGGAACAGAAATCCCACGGGGTGATCACCGCCTCGGCGGGCAATCATGCCCAGGGCGTGGCGTTCTCCGCATCGAGGCTGGGCGTTAAGGCGCTGATCGTGATGCCGGTAGCGACCGCCGACATCAAAGTGGATGCCGTTCGCGGCTTTGGCGGCGAAGTGCTGCTGCATGGCGCCAACTTTGACGAAGCGAAGGCGAGGGCGATTGAGCTGGCGCAGCAGCAGGGCTTTACCTGGGTGCCGCCGTTCGATCACCCGATGGTCATCGCCGGTCAGGGAACCCTGGCGCTGGAGCTGCTGCAGCAGGATGCCCACATCGACCGCGTGTTCGTCCCGGTGGGCGGCGGCGGCCTGGCGGCAGGCGTGGCGGTGCTGATCAAGCAGCTGATGCCGCAGATCAAAGTGATCGCGGTGGAAGCGGAAGATTCGGCCTGCCTGAAGGCGGCGCTGGACGCCGGTCATCCGGTGGACCTGCCGCGCGTCGGCTTGTTTGCCGAAGGCGTGGCGGTCAAACGCATCGGCGATGAAACCTTCCGTCTGTGCCAGGAGTATCTGGACGACATCATCACCGTCGACAGCGACGCTATTTGCGCGGCGATGAAGGATCTGTTCGAAGATGTGCGGGCGGTGGCAGAGCCTTCCGGCGCGCTGGCGCTGGCGGGGATGAAGAAATATGTCGCTCAGCACAATATTCGCGGCGAGCGACTGGCTCACATCCTGTCCGGGGCCAACGTCAACTTCCACGGTCTGCGCTACGTATCTGAGCGCTGCGAGCTCGGGGAACAGCGCGAAGCGCTGCTGGCGGTGACGATCCCGGAAGAGAAGGGCAGCTTTCTGAAGTTTTGCCAGCTACTGGGGGGCCGCTCGGTGACGGAGTTCAACTACCGCTTTGCCGATGCCAAAGACGCCTGTATTTTTGTGGGGGTACGTCTGAGTCGTGGGCTGGAGGAGCGGAAAGAGATCCTCCAGTTACTGAACGATGGCGGCTACAGCGTCGTTGACCTTTCCGATGATGAAATGGCCAAGCTCCATGTGCGCTATATGGTCGGCGGCCGACCGTCCAAAGCGCTGCAGGAGCGGCTGTTCAGCTTCGAGTTTCCGGAATCGCCGGGGGCGCTGCTGAAGTTCCTGCACACCCTCGGCACCCACTGGAATATTTCGCTGTTCCACTACCGTAGCCACGGCACCGACTATGGTCGGGTTTTGGCGGCCTTCGAGCTGGGCGAGCACGAGCCGGACTTTGAAACTCGTCTCAATGAGCTGGGCTATGAGTGCCACGACGAAACGCATAACCCGGCATTCCGCTTTTTCCTCGCGGGTTAGTGGTTGGGAAGAATTTTCCAGAAAGCATCAATAAGCGGCTCATGCAGCCGCTTTTTTTGTGCGCAAACGCCCAGCTCAAACGGCGTTTGCTCATCGCTGCGCTCCAGGATCATCACCCTGTTGCGTACCGGCTCCGGACTGTTCTCCAGCACCACCTCCGGCAGCAGCGCCACGCCGCATCCCAGGGCGACCATCGACACCATCGCTTCGTGCCCGCCGACGGTGGCGTAGATCGACGGATTGCTGATTTTATGCCGCCGAAACCACAGCTCGATGCGCCGACGTACCGGCCCCTGGTCGGCCATGATAAAGGGCACTGTCGACCAGTCGGGGCGCTCGACGGTCACCTGGTTGCGCACCGGGCAGGGAAGGGCCGGGGCAATTAACACCACGGCGAGGTTCTCCAGCATCGAAAACGCCACCGACCCTGGCAGAGTCTCCGGCTTACCGGCAATCGCCAGGTCGGCTTCGCCGGTGACCACCTTCTCCATGGCGTCGGCGGCGTCGCCGGTCGACAGCTTGATCTCCACCGAGGGGTGCGCGGCGCGAAAGCGGTCGAGGATCGGCGGCAGATGGCTATAGGCGGCGGTGACGGAGCAGAAGATGTGCAACTCGCCGGAGAGCGAAGGGCCCTGCTGATCGATGACGTGACGAAGCTGCTGATACTGCAGTAAAGTCTGTTGGGCAAAGGTACGTAACTCTTCCCCGGCTTCGGTAAGGGTCACCGTGCGATTATCTCGCACGAACAGCGGCTGGCCGAGGTCCTCTTCCAGACGCTGGATCTGGCGCGAAAGCGTCGACGGGCTGACATGCATGGCCCGCGCGCTGCGGCCAAAATGGCGGCTTTCCGCCAGATGCAGAAAGGTTTTCAGATCGCGTAAATCCACGGCGCGTACTCCCCGGTTTTGTATTTCATAAAATGCAACGTGACGTTGTGAATATATCAATTTCCGCAATAAAATTCCTGTCATATAGTAAGTTCATTCTCGCAAAAGCGAACCGAACAATAAGCACGACACAACATCACGGAGTTACAGACATGGCTAACTACTTTAATACACTGAACCTGCGCCAGCAGCTGGCACAGCTGGGCAAATGCCGCTTTATGGCGCGCGACGAATTCGCCGATGGCGCAAGCTACCTTCAGGGTAAAAAAGTGGTCATCGTCGGCTGCGGCGCGCAGGGCCTGAACCAGGGTCTGAACATGCGTGACTCCGGCCTGGATATCTCCTATGCGCTGCGCAAAGAAGCGATCGCCGAGAAGCGCGCCTCCTGGCGTAAAGCGACCGAAAACGGCTTCAAAGTCGGCACTTATGAAGAGCTGATCCCGCAGGCGGACCTGGTGGTTAACCTGACTCCGGACAAACAGCACTCTGACGTTGTGCGCTCCGTACAGCCGCTGATGAAAGACGGCGCGGCGCTGGGCTACTCCCACGGTTTCAACATCGTGGAAGTGGGCGAGCAGATCCGTAAAGACATCACCGTGGTGATGGTGGCGCCGAAGTGCCCGGGTACCGAAGTGCGTGAAGAGTACAAACGCGGTTTCGGCGTACCGACGCTTATCGCGGTACATCCGGAAAACGACCCGAAAGGCGAAGGCATGGCCATTGCGAAAGCATGGGCGGCGGCGACCGGCGGCCATCGTGCGGGCGTGCTGGAATCTTCCTTCGTTGCCGAAGTGAAATCTGACCTGATGGGCGAGCAGACCATCCTCTGCGGCATGCTGCAGGCGGGTTCTCTGCTGTGCTTCGACAAGCTGGTGGCGGAAGGTACCGATCCGGCGTATGCAGAAAAACTGATTCAGTTCGGCTGGGAAACCATCACCGAAGCGCTGAAGCAGGGCGGCATCACCCTGATGATGGATCGCCTCTCTAACCCGGCGAAACTGCGCGCTTATGCGCTCTCCGAGCAGCTGAAAGAGATTATGGCACCGCTGTTCCAGAAACACATGGACGACATCATTTCCGGCGAATTCTCCTCCGGTATGATGGCGGACTGGGCGAACGACGATAAGAAACTGCTGACCTGGCGTGAAGAGACTGGTAAAACCGCGTTCGAAACCGCGCCGCAGTGTGAAGGTAAAATCGGCGAGCAGGAGTACTTCGATAAAGGCGTTCTGATGATCGCGATGGTGAAAGCGGGCGTTGAGCTGGCCTTCGAAACCATGGTGGCCTCCGGCATCATCGAAGAGTCCGCTTACTACGAATCACTGCACGAGCTGCCGCTGATCGCCAATACTATTGCCCGTAAGCGTCTGTACGAGATGAACGTGGTTATCTCTGATACCGCTGAATATGGTAACTACCTGTTCTCTTACGCTTGCGTACCGCTGCTGAAAGAGTTCATGACCACCCTGCAGACTGGCGACCTGGGTACGGCGATTGCCGAAGGCGCGGTAGACAACGCTCAGCTGCGTGATGTTAACGAAGCCATTCGCAGCCACGCTATTGAGCAGGTTGGTAAGAAACTGCGCGGTTATATGACCGATATGAAACGTATCGCGGTAGCCGGCTAATTCCTCGTCGTCTTTCGACTTGCCGATGCGTTGGCTACGGTACGTACACCCCAGTCACATAGTAATCTATGTTCACGGGGATGTACTTCCTTGCCGCCTTCCGGCAAGCCGAAATCCATAGAGGAATGGATTTGTTTAATAGGCCTGATAAGCGAAGCGCCATCAGGCAAAAACCCGGAGATTAAGATCCCCGGGTTTTTTATTATTTCCGGTACAGCACTTTGATGATGTGGTAGCCGAACTGGGTATGCAGCGGGCCGGTTGGCTCCAGCACCGGGCAGGAGAAAACCACTTTATCGAACGCCGGCACCATCTGGCCCTGGCGGAACTCACCTAAATCACCGCCGCGTTTGCCTGATGGGCAAATGGAGTGCTTCTTCGCCAGCTTACCGAAGTCGGCGCCGTTTTTAATCTGCTCCAGAAGATCCAGAGCCAGTTTCTCTTCTTTAACAAGAATATGCAGTGCTGCTGCTGTTTTTGCCATGATCGTGCCTTGAATAGGTTGAGATAAATCGGGGCGCAATATACCACGCGTCAGCGGCGATAAAGCACCTTAATGATATGGTAGCCAAATTTGGTTTTTACCGGACCGTAGGGCTTGAGAAGTGGGCAGCTAAAGACCGCCTGATCGAATGGGCCGACCATCGCGCCTTGCTGAAACTCCCCCAGATCGCCGCCGTTACGCCCGGACGGGCATTTCGAATAGCGCTTTGCCAGATGATCGAAGCTGATGCCGCGTTCCAGTTTGGCAAGGATCTCCTGGGCCAGTTTCTCTTCTTTGACCAGGATATGCAGGGCTGCTGCGGTCTTTTTCATGGTTCTGCTCTACGGGTTAATCGCGATTTCTTCACTTTACCATCAGTCGGTAAATCTCGGCTCCGCTTTCTGCTACAATCGCCACCCCGTTCGAAGATTGAGCAAGACTCCCATGCGTTTAAACCCTGGCCAACAACAAGCCGTCGAATTTGTAACCGGACCTTGCCTGGTGCTGGCGGGCGCCGGCTCCGGTAAGACCCGCGTGATCACCAATAAAATCGCCCACCTGATCCGCGGCTGCGGCTATCAGGCGCGCCATATCGCGGCCGTGACCTTTACCAACAAAGCCGCGCGCGAGATGAAAGAGCGCGTTGGGCAAACGCTGGGGCGCAAAGAGGCACGCGGGCTGATGATTTCCACCTTCCACACTCTGGGGCTGGATATCATCAAGCGGGAATACGCCGCGCTGGGCATGAAGTCTAACTTCTCCTTATTCGACGATACTGACCAGGTGGCGCTGCTCAAAGAGCTGACCGAAGGGTTGATCGAAGATGACAAAGTGGTGCTCCAGCAGTTGATCTCGACGATCTCCAACTGGAAAAACGATCTGAAAACCCCGGCGCAGGCCGCCGCGGGTGCGAAAGGCGAACGGGATCGCATCTTCGCCCACTGCTATGGGCTGTACGATGCGCATATGAAGGCCTGCAATGTCCTCGATTTTGACGATCTGATCCTGCTGCCGACGCTGCTGCTGCAGCGCAACGAGGAGGTGCGCGAACGCTGGCAGAATAAGATCCGCTACCTGCTGGTGGATGAGTATCAGGATACCAACACCAGCCAGTATGAGCTGGTGAAGCTGCTGGTGGGCCAGCGGGCGCGTTTTACCGTGGTAGGCGACGATGACCAGTCGATCTACTCGTGGCGCGGCGCGCGGCCGCAGAACCTGGTGCTGCTCAGCCAGGACTTCCCGGCGCTGCAGGTTATCAAGCTTGAGCAGAACTATCGCTCCTCCGGGCGTATTCTGAAAGCCGCTAACATTCTGATCGCCAATAACCCGCACGTTTTTGAAAAGCGGCTGTTCTCTGAGCTGGGATATGGCGCTGAGCTGAAAGTGCTCTCCGCCAACAATGAAGATCATGAAGCGGAGCGCGTGGCCGGGGAGCTGATCGCCCACCACTTCATTAATAAAACCAATTACAAAGACTACGCGATCCTTTATCGCGGCAATCACCAGTCGCGGGTCTTTGAAAAGATGCTGATGCAGAACCGCATCCCGTACAAAATCTCCGGCGGCACGTCGTTCTTCTCGCGCCCGGAAATTAAAGATCTGCTGGCCTATCTGCGCGTGCTGACCAACCCGGACGACGACAGCGCCTTCCTGCGTATCGTGAATACACCGAAGCGCGAGATCGGCCCGGCGACGCTGCAAAAGCTCGGTGAGTGGGCGATGGGCCGCAACAAAGGATTGTTCACCGCCAGCTTTGATATGGGTCTCAGCCAGACGCTGACCGGGCGCGGGTATGAATCACTCACCCGCTTCACCCACTGGCTGCGTGAGATCCAGCAGCTGGCCGAACGCGAGCCGGTCAACGCCGTGCGCGACTTGATCCGCGGAATTGACTACGAATCCTGGCTGTATGAAACTTCGCCCAGCCCGAAGGCCGCAGAAATGCGCATGAAAAACGTCAACCAGCTGTTCACCTGGATGACCGAGATGCTGGAAGGCAGCGAAATCGATGAGCCAATGACCCTGACGCAGGTGGTCACCCGCTTTACGCTGCGCGACATGATGGAGCGCGGTGAATCGGATGAAGAGCTGGATCAGGTGCAGCTGATGACCCTTCATGCCTCAAAAGGGCTGGAGTTCCCGTATGTTTACCTGGTGGGAATGGAAGAGGGATTGCTCCCGCACCAGAGCAGCATTGATGAAGATAATGTCGATGAAGAGCGCCGGTTAGCCTACGTGGGCATCACCCGCGCGCAGAAAGAGCTGACCTTTACGCTCTGTAAGGAGCGCCGGCAGTATGGTGAGGTGGTGCGCCCGGAACCGAGCCGTTTTCTGCTGGAGCTACCCCAGGACGATCTGATTTGGGAGCAGGCGCGCAAAGTGATTACCGCTGAAGAGCGAATGCATAAAGGACAGGCTAACGTGGCGAACATTCGCGCCATGCTGGCAAAAGCTAAAGAGAAAGGATAGCGATAAGCTGGCCGGGTAAGGCGAAGCCGCCGCCCGGCAATGTTCAGCGTATTACTTCACCTCAAGCACCCAGTGCACATAGCTCTGCCACTGGCATTCCTGTTCGATCAGCTCAGCCCCAAGCGGGTGATTATCCAGCCAGTTTTCCGGCAGCGTCAGGGACAGTTTTTCATCATCGGCCACAAGATTGATGGCGGGCAGCAAATCGTCACGCCGCCGGCTGGCAAAGAGGATCGCCAGTCGCAGCAGGCGACAAAGATGTTCGGCAACTCGCGGCGGGACGGCATTCTGCTGATGAAGCGATGAGAGGTCGATGGCGTTAGTCTGGTTAAGCAGCAGCGTCGCAATCAGCTTCTTCTGCGCCGGGGTAAAGCCGGGCAGGTCGAGATTATTGACCAGATAGGCCGCGTGCTGCGGCGCGCGCTTAAAATCCACGCTCAGGCCAATTTCATGCAATGCACAGGCGCTGAGGAGCAAGTCGCGGCTTAGCGGATCCAGCTCCCAGCTGCCGTCCAGCTGGCTGAGCAGGTGGCTGGCGAGACCAGCGACGCGCTGGGCCTGTTCGGTGTCGATCATAAAACGACGCTGAATATTACGCAGAGTGCGGCTGCGGATGTCCTGTTCAACGGAGAGATGCAGCATGCCGTACACCAGACCTTCACGTAACGCGCCGCCCGCGAGGGTCATACACTGAATATTCAGTTCGCTGAAGATAGCGATAAGGATCGCCAGCCCGCTTGGAAACACCAGCGCTCGCTCAAGGGTTAAGCCTTCGATCTCCAGCTCTTCCAGGCGTCCGCACTGAATGGCGCGCTGTTTAAGCTGCTGGAGTTTGGTCAGGGTGATCCGCTCATCCATCCCCTGCGCCATCATAATTTCCTGCAGAGCCTGAACGGTGCCGGAGGCGCCAACGCACACTTTCCATCCGTGATAGCGCAGCACATCGGCGACGGGCAGCAGCACCTCACGCGCGGCCGCCTCGGCAAGATCGAAATTTTCTTTCGTCAGGCTGCGATCGGCGAAATAGCGTTCAAGCCAGGTCACACAGCCCATCGACAGGCTAAATAGCGAGGTCGTTTGCGCGCCGGTTCCGGTCACCAGTTCGGTGCTGGCGCCGCCGATATCGACCACCAGACGCTGATCGGCGCCGCCGGTGGTGTGGGCGACCCCCTGATAAATCAGACGCGCTTCTTCTTCGCCACTAATGACCTGTACCGGACTGCCGAGGATCTCCTGCGCTTTCGCCAGAAATTCGCCGGCATTGACGGCAAGACGCAGCGTGGCGGTGGCCACGACGCGGATTTGCGCCGGCGGAATATCCTGCAGGCGTTCGGCAAACAGGCGTAAGCACTGCCAGCCGCGCTCCATCGCTTCTGCGGAGAGTGTATTGTCGCTATTCAGGCCGGCGGCAAGACGGACTTTGCGCTTAATGCGGCTCAGCGTCTGGATACTGCCAGCCACCTCGCGCACCACCAACATATGAAAACTGTTGGAACCTAAATCAATGGCGGCATACAGCGAGGTGGAGCTCATGCTCTTCATCGTTCAGAAGGCTCCCTGGTCGACGGGGCGCTTGTGCCCAATCCGTGTAACTGAGCGGGTTGCCGGGGAAGCGCGCCCTGGCACATTCTGAATGATTGAGCGTATAGCATAGATTTCTTAACCTGAACGACGACGATTGCGCGGTGGACCGTTGCGGCGCGGGCCGTTGCCTGGGCGAGCACGGGTCAGGCGCAGCGGCTTCGGCAGATCGGTCATCAGCGCGTCCGGGTTGTACTTGCTGACCGGAATTGAGTGACCAATATAGGTTTCGATAGCCGGCAGGTTCAGCGCATACTCTTCGCAGGCGAGGCTGATGGAGTGACCGCTGGCGCCAGCGCGACCGGTACGGCCAATGCGGTGAACGTAATCTTCGCAATCGTCTGGTAGATCGTAGTTAAAGACGTGGGTCACGGCCGGAATGTGCAAGCCACGAGCGGCAACGTCAGTCGCGACCAGGATATCGAGGTCGCCGCGGGTAAATTCTTCGAGAATACGCAGACGTTTTTTCTGCGCCACGTCGCCGGTCAGCAGACCTACGCGATGGCCGTCGGCGGCGAGATGGCCCCAGATATCTTCACAACGATGCTTGGTATTGGCGAAGACGATGGCGCGATCGGGCCACTCTTCTTCCAGCAGCGTCTGCAGCAGACGCATTTTTTCTTCGTTGGACGGGTAGAAGAGCTCTTCTTTAATACGGTGGCCCGTTTTCTGTTCCGGCTCGACTTCAACGTACTCGGCGTTGTTCATTTGTTCGAACGCCAGTTCGCGTACGCGATAGGAAAGGGTCGCGGAGAACAGCATGTTCAGACGCTGAGTGGCCGGCGGCATGCGGCGGAACAGCCAGCGGATATCTTTAATAAAGCCGAGATCGTACATGCGATCGGCTTCGTCCAGCACGACGACCTGAATGGCGCCGAGGTTAATGTGGTTTTGCTTCGCGTAATCGATCAGACGACCGGTGGTGCCGATCAGAATATCGACGCCGCTTTCCAGCACTTTCAGCTGCTTATCGTAGCCGTCGCCGCCGTAAGCCAGACCCAGCTTCAGACCGGTGGCCTGCGCCAGCGGTTCAGCGTCCGCGTGGATCTGTACCGCCAGTTCACGCGTCGGCGCCATAATCAGCGCGCGCGGCTGGTTTACCTGGCGATCGGCGATAGCCGGGTGAGAGAGAAGATAATGAAACGTCGACGTCAGGAACGCCATCGTTTTACCGGTACCGGTTTGCGCCTGCCCGGCGACATCGCGGCCTTCCAGCGTCAGCGGAAGGGCGAGGGCCTGAATAGGTGTGCAATTATGAAACCCTTTCTTTTCAAGGGCTTCAATGACTGCCGGGTGCAGGGCGAAGTCGGAAAACTTCTGTTCTGTTAAATGTGTTTTGCTCATAGTGTGGTAGAATATCAGCTAACTATTGCATTAAGAAAGCGTATCCGGTGAAATAACGTCAACCTTTCGTTGGCGGTGTGCGAAATTATTCAAGGTACGTCTACGGTAACTGAACGAATCCAGGATAGCTTAGACCACTAAGCGAGTCGGGAGCGATAAATCTGCAGCATGCAGTTCGCGTTCGGGCAACCCTGGCGTCAAAAGGTGGGTCCATGATGGATCGCGCCAGTTGGCAGACCAGAGAATTGAGGTATCCTGAAGAATAGCGTGCATAACGTAGCTGCAGCGCGTCGTTGATGGCTACGACACCAACACACCAGGCTTATTCCTGTGGAGTTAAATATGAGCGATAAAATTATTCACCTGACTGACGACAGTTTTGACACGGACGTACTCAAGGCTGACGGGCTAACCCTCGTCGATTTCTGGGCAGAGTGGTGTGGTCCGTGCAAAATGATCGCCCCGATTCTGGATGAGATCGCTGAAGAGTATCAGGGCAAACTGACCGTAGCTAAGCTGAACATCGACCAGAACCCGGGTACCGCGCCGAAGTACGGCATTCGCGGCATCCCAACCCTGCTGCTGTTCAAAAACGGCGAAGTGGCGGCCACCAAAGTTGGCGCCCTGTCCAAGGGTCAGCTGAAAGAGTTCCTCGACGCCAACCTGGCGTAAGCGAATTGCTGTTCCGGCGTCCAGATTCCTATTTTTTGCGGAACTCTGGACGCCCGGCTGGAGTCGTGCTAAGTTAATCCACAGACTTCGTTTTAAACATACCTTGTTTGAATCTTGTTTTACCCGAAGCATCCCGCAAAAAAATGCGCGTGAAGCTATTAATTCCGGGCTTTTCACTCATTCCGTCTAGTCGTTTCAGTTCTGCGTTCTTTCCTGTGACCAGGCAACGTACAGACACGAGATGAAGGCCGTTAACAGGCATGGAAGTTCCTGCCATACCATTCACAACATTAAGTTCGAGATTTACCCCGAGTTTAAGAACCCACACCACTATGAATCTTACCGAATTAAAGAATACGCCGGTTTCTGAGCTGATTACTCTCGGCGAAAATATGGGGCTGGAAAATCTGGCTCGTATGCGTAAGCAGGATATTATTTTTGCCATCCTCAAGCAGCATTCGAAGAGTGGCGAAGATATCTTTGGCGACGGCGTACTGGAGATACTGCAGGATGGATTTGGATTCCTCCGCTCCGCAGACAGCTCCTACCTCGCCGGCCCTGACGACATCTACGTATCCCCCAGCCAAATCCGCCGTTTCAACCTCCGCACTGGTGACACCATTTCCGGTAAGATTCGTCCTCCGAAAGAGGGTGAGCGTTACTTTGCGCTGCTGAAAGTTAACGAAGTTAACTACGACAAGCCGGAAAACGCCCGTAACAAGATCCTGTTCGAGAACTTAACGCCGCTGCACGCGAATTCTCGTCTGCGTATGGAGCGTGGTAACGGTTCTACCGAAGACTTAACCGCTCGCGTACTGGATCTGGCTTCCCCGATTGGCCGCGGCCAGCGTGGTCTGATCGTCGCGCCGCCGAAAGCCGGTAAAACCATGCTGCTGCAGAACATCGCGCAGAGCATCGCTTACAACCATCCGGACTGCGTGCTGATGGTGCTGCTAATCGACGAACGTCCGGAAGAAGTGACCGAGATGCAGCGTCTGGTCAAAGGTGAAGTCGTTGCTTCCACCTTCGACGAACCGGCATCCCGTCACGTTCAGGTTGCTGAGATGGTTATCGAGAAAGCGAAACGTCTGGTTGAACACAAGAAAGACGTTATCATCCTGCTCGACTCCATTACCCGTCTGGCGCGCGCCTACAACACCGTGGTCCCGGCTTCCGGTAAAGTGCTGACCGGTGGTGTGGACGCTAACGCCCTGCACCGTCCGAAGCGTTTCTTCGGCGCAGCGCGTAACGTTGAAGAGGGCGGTAGCCTGACCATCATCGCCACGGCGCTGATCGACACTGGCTCCAAAATGGATGAAGTTATCTACGAAGAGTTTAAAGGCACCGGTAACATGGAGCTGCACCTCTCTCGTAAGATTGCTGAAAAACGCGTCTTCCCGGCTATCGATTACAACCGTTCCGGTACGCGTAAAGAAGAGCTGCTCACCACTCAGGAAGAGCTGCAGAAAATGTGGATCCTGCGCAAAATTATCCATCCGATGGGTGAGATCGACGCGATGGAATTCCTCATTAATAAACTGGCAATGACTAAGACGAATGATGACTTCTTCGATATGATGAAGCGCTCGTAAGGTAAAAAAAGCCAGAAACGCCACGCCTTTGCGTGGCGTTTTCATTTTGGGATTTGTATGATCCAGAGACAGAGAAAGCGGGACGAAAGTTGTCGTATAATGGCGCCGGACAGCAGGCGGAGACAGCTTTAACAGACTAAAATCTATACAATAAATTTGTAATGTTCTGCTTTTCCCCTTCTGGAGTTGGGGCATCATCGCTATACTTCCCGGATTAACTATGCTGAGAGCACATGCGTTGTGAATTTACTCACTGCTATTACTGAATTAATCAGTATTTTCTTATTCACGACCCTCTTTATTTTTGTCGCGCGGAAAGTGGCAAAAAAGATTGGGTTAGTGGATAAACCAAACTATCGCAAACGGCATCAGGGGTTGATTCCGTTGGTCGGTGGTATCTCAGTTTATGCAGGCATCTGTTTTACCTTCGCTATCGCCGATTATTATATTCCTCACGCCTCGCTGTATCTGGCCTGTGCGGGGGTATTGGTGCTGGTTGGTGCGCTGGACGATCGCTTTGACATCAGCGTGAAAATTCGCGCGGTCATTCAGGCCGCGATCGCCGTGATTATGATGATGGCAGGGAATCTGCATCTGAGTAGTCTGGGCTTTATTTTTGGCTCGTGGGAGCTGGTGCTGGGGCCCTTCGGCTTCTTCCTTACTCTGTTTGCCGTCTGGGCCGCCATCAATGCGTTTAATATGGTCGATGGGATTGACGGTCTGCTCGGCGGCCTGTCATCGGTCTCCTTTGCGGCGACCGGGATCATCCTTTGGTTTGATGGCCAGTACAGCCTGGCGATGTGGTGTTTTGCGATGATCGCCGCCATTCTGCCCTATATTCTTCTTAATCTTGGCGCCCTCGGCCGCCGCTATAAAGTTTTTATGGGTGACGCCGGCAGCACCATGATTGGCTTCACCATCATCTGGATCCTGCTGGAAACCACCCAAGGTAAAACGCATCCCATCAGCCCGGTCACTGCGCTGTGGATTATCGCTATCCCGTTGATGGATATGGTGGCGATTATGTATCGCCGCCTGCGTAAAGGCATGAGTCCTTTCTCACCGGACCGGCAGCATATTCATCATTTGATCATGCGCGCCGGGTTTACTTCCCGCCAGGCGTTCGTCCTGATTACCCTGGCCGCTGCCCTGCTGGCGCTGGTTGGCGTCGCGGCGGAATATACCCGCATTGTGCCGGAATGGGTGATGTTAATTCTCTTTTTGGTGGCCTTCTTCCTTTATGGCTACTGTATTAAGCGCGCCTGGAAAGTGGCGCGTCTGGTTAAGCGCATCAGACGCAGAATTCGGCGACACAGCGGCAATAATCCGAAACTAACCAAGTAAAGCTGGGGATGTGATGACTCAACCATTACCGGGAGCACAAGCAGTGAACGTTGAGAACGAACTGGATATTCGCGGGCTGTTTCGCGCTTTATGGGCAGGAAAAGGCTGGATAGTCGGCGGCGCTGTTCTCTTCGCCGCTATCGTGTTGGTGTACACCTTCTTTGCTCGCCAGGAGTGGAGCGCCACGGCGATCACCGATCGGCCTACTGTCAACATGTTGGGGGGGTACTATTCCCAGCAGCAGTTCTTACGCAATCTGGATATCAAAGCCGACCTGGCCTCGGTGGATCAGCCTTCCGCCATGGATGAAGCGTATAAAGAGTTCATCATGCAGCTGGCCTCCTGGGACACCCGGCGTGATTTCTGGCTGCAAACGGACTACTACAAGCAGCGCCAGTCGGGTAATGCTCGCGCCGATGCGGCGATGCTGGATGATTTGATTAACAATATCCAGTTTATGCCCGGCGATGCGGCCAAGAGCGTCAATGACAGCGTCAAACTGACTGCCGAGACTGGGCAGGATGCCAATAATTTGCTGCGCCAGTATGTGGCTTTCGCCAGCCAGCGGGCGGCCGGCCATCTTAACGACGAACTCAAAGGCGCCTGGGCGGCGCGGACGGTGCAAATGAAGGCGCAGGTGAAGCGCCAGGAGGAGGTGGCCGAGGCTATTTTCAACCGCCGGACCCACAGCGTGGAGCAAGCGCTGAAGGTCGCTCAGCAGCATAACATCTCACGCAGCGAAACGGATGTTCCTGCCGATCAGTTGCCGGATTCAGAGCTATTTTTATTGGGCAGGCCGATGCTGCAGGCCAGACTGGAAAACCTGCAGGCCGTCGGACCGGAATATGACCTCGATTACGACCAGAATCGCGCCATGCTGAGCACGTTGAACGTCGGTCCAACGTTGGACCCGCGTTTTCAGACTTACCGGTATTTGCGAACGCCGGAAGAACCTGTAAAACGCGATAGCCCGCGCCGTGTATTTCTGATGGTGATGTGGGGGATTGTGGGTGCGCTCATCGGCGCAGGCGTGGCGTTATCGCGTCGTCGTGTCCTGTGATTGCGGCCTGTGGTGAAGGGCAGATGACCTTCATCGCCTAATCGAAGAGAATCGATGTGAAAGTACTAACTGTATTTGGCACGAGGCCGGAAGCCATCAAGATGGCTCCTCTGGTCCATGCGCTGGCAAAGGATCCTCATTTTGAGGCGAAAGTATGCGTGACCGCGCAGCATCGGGAGATGCTCGATCAGGTGTTGAAACTATTCTCCATCACCCCGGACTACGATCTCAACATCATGAAGCCGGGGCAGGGGCTCACCGAGATCACCTGCCGTATTCTTGAGGGGCTGAAGCCGGTCCTGGAGTCGTTTAAACCCGACGTGGTGCTGGTGCATGGCGATACCACCACCACGATGGCGGCGAGCCTGGCGGCGTTTTACCAGCGCATACCGGTGGGCCATGTAGAGGCGGGGCTGCGGACCGGCGATTTAAGTTCGCCGTGGCCGGAAGAGGGCAACCGTACGTTGACCGGGCATCTGGCGACGTACCACTTCGCCCCTACGGAAACCTCGCGGCAGAATCTCCTGCGGGAGAACATTGCCGACAGTCGCATCACGGTGACCGGTAATACCGTCATCGATGCTCTGTTCTGGGTGCGCGATCGGGTTCTGGGCGATGAAGCGCTACGGGAGACCTTGCTGCAGCGCTACCCTTTCATTAGCCACGGTAAAAAAATGATTCTGGTTACCGGCCATCGGCGGGAAAGCTTCGGCCGCGGTTTTGAGCAGATCTGCCAGGCGCTGGCGGAGATAGCCCATACCCACCCTGAGGTGCAGATTGTCTATCCGGTTCACCTGAATCCTAATGTCAGCGAACCGGTGAACCGTATTCTCGGCCATATCGACAACGTGATGTTGATTGAACCGCAGGACTACCTGCCGTTCGTCTGGTTGATGGATCGGGCCTGGCTCATCCTGACCGATTCCGGTGGCATTCAGGAAGAGGCGCCTTCCCTGGGGAAACCGGTGCTGGTCATGCGCGATATGACCGAACGTCCGGAAGCGGTGGCCGCCGGCACCGTGAGTCTGGTGGGCACTGACAGCCAGCGCATCGTCGCGGAAGTGACGCGACTGCTGGAGGATGATGCCGCATACCAGGCGATGAGCCGCGCGCATAATCCTTATGGCGATGGCGAAGCATGTCGTCGAATTTTGTCTGCACTTAAAAATAATCAGGTAACGCTATGAGTTTTTCTACCATTTCAGTGATTGGCCTTGGCTATATCGGGCTGCCAACCGCTGCCGCGTTCGCCTCCCGGCAGAAGCGGGTGGTCGGCGTTGATGTCAATCAACATGCCGTGGAGACCATTAACCGTGGAGAGATTCATATCGTGGAGCCGGATCTGGCGAGCGTGGTGAAGACCGCGGTCGAGCAGGGGTATTTAAGCGCCACCACCACCCCGGTGGCAGCGGATGCCTACCTGATTGCCGTGCCGACGCCGTTTAAAGATCGCCACGAGCCGGATATGGTGTTTGTCGAGTCGGCGGCAAAATCCATTGCGCCAACGTTAAAGAAAGGCTCGCTGGTGATCCTCGAGTCCACCTCGCCGGTCGGGTCGACCGAACAGATGGCTGAGTGGCTGGCGGAGATGCGCCCGGATCTTAGCTTCCCCCAGCAGGTGGGTGAAGCGGCGGACGTGAATATCGCCTACTGCCCGGAGCGGGTATTGCCCGGTCAGGTGATGGTCGAGCTGATTAAAAACGACCGCGTTATCGGGGGCATGTCGCCAGTCTGCTCCGCTCGCGCCAGCGAGCTGTATAAAATCTTCCTTGAAGGCGAATGTGTGGTGACCAACTCGCGCACCGCTGAGATGTGCAAGCTGACGGAAAACAGCTTCCGCGACGTCAACATCGCTTTTGCCAACGAGCTGTCGCTGATTTGCGCTGACCAGGGCATTAACGTCTGGGAGCTGATCCGCCTGGCGAACCGTCATCCTCGGGTGAATATCCTGCAGCCGGGTCCGGGCGTCGGCGGCCACTGTATCGCCGTCGACCCGTGGTTTATCGTGGCGCAGAACCCGCAGCAGGCGCGTCTGATCCGCACGGCCCGTGAGGTTAACGACCACAAGCCGGAATGGGTTATCGAACAGGTGAAAGCGCAGGTAGCGGACTGCCTGAATGCCACCAACAAACGGGCCAGCGAACTGACCATTGCCTGTTTTGGCCTCGCCTTTAAGCCGAATATTGACGACCTGCGCGAAAGCCCGGCAATGGAAATTGCCGCGCAGATTGCCCGCTGGCACAGCGGCACGACGCAGGTGGTTGAGCCCAACATTCACGCGCTGCCGAAGAAGCTCGACGGTCTGTGTACGCTGGCGACCCTCGATGCGGCGCTGGCCAGCGCCGATGTGCTGGTGATGCTGGTCGATCACCATGAATTTAAAGCCGTTAGCGGCGATAGCGTCACCCAGGCGTATATCATCGACACCAAAGGAGTGTGGCGGTGAGAACCATTCTGGTCACCGGCGGCGCGGGCTTCATTGGTTCGGCGGTAGTGCGGGAGATTATCCAGCACACCGCCGATCGCGTGGTGGTGGTGGATAAACTGACCTACGCCGGCAATTTAATGTCGCTGGCGCCGGTGGCGCAGGATGCGCGTTTCGCCTTTGAACAAGTGGATATTTGCGACCGCGGCGAGCTTGATCGTATTTTCGTTCAGTATCAACCGGATACAGTGATGCACCTGGCGGCGGAAAGCCATGTCGATCGTTCGATTGACGGCCCGGCGGCGTTTATTGAAACCAATATCGTGGGCACCTATACGCTGCTGGAGGCGGCCCGTAGCTGGTGGAATACGCTGGCTACGGCGCAAAAATCGGCGTTTCGCTTCCATCACATCTCCACCGATGAAGTGTATGGCGATCTGCACGGCAGCGATGATTTCTTTACCGAGACCACGCCCTATGCGCCAAGCAGTCCCTATTCGGCCTCGAAAGCCAGCAGCGACCACCTGGTGCGCGCCTGGCTGCGAACCTATGGCCTGCCGACGCTTATCACCAACTGTTCGAACAACTACGGCCCGTATCACTTCCCCGAGAAGCTGATCCCGCTGACGATCCTCAACGCGCTGGCGGGCAAGCCGCTGCCGGTGTATGGCAATGGACAGCAGATCCGCGACTGGCTGTACGTGGAAGATCACGCCAGGGCGCTATATCTGGTGGCGACCCGCGGCGAACCGGGCGAGACTTACAATATCGGCGGTCATAACGAACGTAAAAACATCGAGGTGGTGGAAACCATTTGCGAATTGCTCGAAGCGCTGGCGCCGAATAAGCCGCAGGGCGTGGCGCACTATCGCGACCTGATCGCCTTTGTTGCCGACCGCCCGGGCCACGATCTGCGCTATGCCATTGATGCCTCGAAGATTGCCCGTGAGCTGGGCTGGACGCCGGCTGAGACCTTCACTTCCGGTATGCGTAAGACCGTGGCGTGGTATCTGGCGAACGAGCCATGGTGGCGCCAGGTTCAGGACGGTAGCTATCAGGGCGAGCGTCTTGGGCTGCAAGGCTAATCATCTCTGGGGGGAATGATGAAAGGTATTATTCTGGCGGGGGGGTCCGGAACGCGACTGCATCCTATCACCCGCGGCGTGTCGAAGCAGCTGTTGCCGATCTACGATAAGCCGATGATCTACTACCCGCTGTCGGTATTAATGCTGGCCGGGATCCGTGAGATCCTGATCATCACCACACCGGACGATCTGCGCGATTTCCAGCGCCTGCTCGGCGATGGTTCAGAGTTTGGCATTGCGCTGCACTATGCCGTACAGCCGTCGCCGGATGGTTTAGCCCAGGCGTTTATCATCGGCGAAGCCTTTCTTAACGGTGAACCGGCGTGCCTGGTGTTAGGTGACAACATCTTCTTCGGCCAGAGCTTCAGCCCCAAGCTGCGCAGCGTGGCTGCCCGCACGGAAGGGGCGACGATTTTTGGCTATCAGGTGATGGATCCTGAACGCTTTGGCGTGGTGGAGTTTGATGACAACTTCCGCGCGCTGTCGCTGGAAGAGAAGCCGAAGCAGCCGAAGTCGAACTGGGCGGTCACCGGTCTCTATTTCTACGATGGCAAGGTGGCGGAGTACGCCAAACGGGTCAAGCCATCCGAGCGCGGCGAACTGGAAATCACCTCCATCAACCAGATGTACCTTGAAGATGGCGCATTAACCGTCGAACTGCTTGGACGCGGCTTTGCGTGGCTGGATACCGGCACCCACGATAGCTTGATCGAGGCCAGCATGTTTGTGCAGACCGTCGAGAAGCGTCAGGGCTTTAAAATCGCCTGTCTGGAAGAGATCGGCTGGCGCAACGGCTGGCTGGACGACGACGGCGTCAAACGCGCGGCGAAGCGGCTGGAAAAAACCGGCTACGGCCAATATCTGCTGGATCTGCTCCGTGCCCGTCCGCGCCAGTATTGATCCCCTGGAGTGGGAGAACCGCTTCTTTGCCGTTAACAGCGCCGTCGTTCACTTTGACGAGCGTGCGCCGCTGCTGACGCCTGAGGCGCTGGCGGGGTGGTCGCGGGTGCAGGCGAAGGTAGCCGCCAGCGACACCGTCCGGCTCGACGCGCTGCAGCAGCTGGGTTTTCAGCTGGTGGAAGGCGAGGTCGATCTGGCGCTACCGGTGGGCAACCCTGCGGATGCGGGCGCCGACGTCGCCGTGGAGGCGGATATTGCGCCACTGCGCGAGCTGGCGGCGCAGGCCTTTGCCCTGAGCCGCTTTCGTGCGCCCTGGTACGCTGCCGATGCCAGCGGCCGCTTCTATGCCCAGTGGATTGAAAATGCGGTGCGCGGCACCTTCGACCATCAGTGCCTGATTTACCGCCATCCTGAGGGCGATATTCGCGCCTTTGTCTCCCTGCGCCAGCTCAATGCCACCGAGGCGCGTATCGGCCTGCTGGCCGGACGCGGCGCCGGGGCGCAGCTGATGCAGGCGGCGCGGTACTGGGCCGCTTCGCGCGGACTTTCTACACTGCGGGTGGCGACCCAGATGGGCAACACCGCCGCGCTTAAACGTTATATTCTCAGCGGTGCTAATGTGGAAAGCACCGCCTACTGGCTATACAGGTGACCTCATGATCCCATTTAACGCGCCGCCGGTGGTTGGAACCGAGCTTGATTACATGCAGTCTGCGATGAACAGCGGCAAGCTGTGCGGCGACGGCGGCTTTACGCGCCGCTGCCAGCAGTGGATGGAGCAGCGTTTTGGCACGGCAAAAGCCCTGCTAACCCCTTCCTGCACGGCTTCGCTGGAGATGGCCGCGCTGCTGCTGGATATCCAGCCGGGCGACGAAGTGATTATGCCCAGCTATACCTTTGTCTCCACCGCCAATGCTTTTGTGCTGCGCGGGGCGAAAATCGTCTTCGTTGATATCCGTCGCGATACGATGAATATCGATGAAACGTTAATCGAAGCCGCTATCACCGATAAAACCCGGGCGATCGTCCCGGTGCATTATGCCGGCGTAGCTTGCGAGATGGATATCATCATGGCCATCGCCGACAAGTACAACCTGTTCGTGGTGGAAGATGCCGCGCAGGGGGTGATGTCCACCTACAAGGGGCGTGCGCTGGGCACCATCGGCCATATCGGCTGCTTCAGCTTCCATGAAACCAAAAACTACACCGCTGGCGGTGAGGGCGGGGCGACGCTCATCAACGATCGCACGCTGGTGGAGCGCGCGGAGATCATTCGCGAAAAAGGCACCAACCGTAGCCAGTTCTTTCGTGGCCTGGTGGATAAATATACCTGGCGGGACATTGGCTCCAGCTATCTGATGTCCGACCTGCAGGCCGCCTACCTGTGGGCGCAGCTGGAAGCGGCAGAACGCATCAACCAACAGCGCCTGGCGCTGTGGCAGAACTACTATGACGCCCTGCTGCCGCTGGCCCGCGCGGGACGTATCGAACTGCCGACGATCCCGGCCGACTGCGGGCAAAACGCGCACATGTTCTACATTAAGCTGCGCGATATCGAGGATCGCAGCAGGCTGATCGCCTGGCTGAAAGAGGCGGAGATCCTCGCGGTATTCCATTACATTCCTCTGCACAGCTGTCCGGCAGGCGAACACTTCGGCGAATTCCACGGTGAAGATCGCTATACCACCCAGGAGAGCGAGCGCCTGGTACGCCTGCCGCTGTTTTACAATCTGTCTGTGGTGAACCAGCGGACGGTGATTAACTCGCTGCTGAGCTACTTCTCCTGATATGTCGTTAGCAAAAGCTTCATTGTGGACGGCGGCATCGACGCTGGTCAAAATCGGCGCCGGGCTGTTGGTCGTCAAGCTGCTGGCCGTCTCATTTGGGCCCGCGGGCGTTGGCCAGGCCGGTAACTTCCGGCAACTGGTCACCGTGCTCGGCGTGCTGGCCGGGGCCGGGATATTTAATGGCGTCACGAAGCTGGTGGCGCAGCATCACGACGATCCCCCGCGCCTGAAGCAGGTGGTGGGCACCTCGTCGGCGATGGTGCTTGGCTTTTCCACACTGCTGGCGCTGGTGTTTTTACTGGCCGCGGCGCCGATAAGCCAGGGGCTGTTCGGCCATACTCATTATCAGAATCTGGTACGGCTGGTGGCGCTGGTACAGATGGGGATCGCCTGGGCGAACTTCCTGCTGGCGCTGATGAAAGGCTTTCGCGATGCGGCGGGTAACGCCTTCTCGCTGATTGCCGGGAGCCTGATCGGCGTGGCGGCTTACTATGCTTGCTACGTGTTGGGCGGCTATCAGGGCGCGCTGCTGGGGCTGGCGTTAGTTCCGGCGCTGGTGGTGGTTCCGGCGGGTATTATGCTCTGGCGGCGGGGTAATATCCCGCTGAGCGCCCTGCGTCCGCGCTGGGATAACGGTCTGGCGGGACAGCTATCGAAATTTACCCTGATGGCGCTGATAACCTCAGTGACCCTGCCGGTGGCTTATGTGATGATGCGTAATCTGCTGGCGGCGCATTATGGCTGGGAGGCGGTCGGTATCTGGCAGGGGGTGAGCAGCATCTCTGATGCCTATCTGCAGTTTATTACCGCCTCGTTCAGCGTCTATCTCCTGCCGACGCTGTCGCGGCTGAGCGCCAAAACGGATATCACCCGCGAGATAGTCAAGTCGCTGAAATTCGTCCTGCCGGCAGTGGCGGCGGCGAGCCTGACGGTCTGGCTGCTGCGCGATTTTGCCATCTGGCTGCTGTTTTCCGATCGCTTTACCGCGATGCGTGACCTGTTCGCCTGGCAGCTGGTGGGCGACGTTTTAAAAGTAGGCGCCTACGTCTATGGCTATCTGGTGATCGCCAAAGCGTCGCTGCGTTTTTATATTCTGACGGAAATCAGCCAGTTCACACTGCTGACCGCATTCTCACACTGGCTTATACCGGCGCACGGCGCGGTTGGCGCGGCGCAGGCGTATATGGCCACTTATATTGTTTATTTCGCCCTTTGTAGTGGCGTGTTTTTACTCTGGCGTAAACGGGCATGACAGCACTGATACATGTACTGGGATCAGATATCCCGCATCATAACCAGACCGTACTGCGGTTCTTTAACGACGAACTGGCCGCCGATCCGCAGGCCAGGAGATTTATGATCGTCGGTGATGAGGCTAGCGTGCGTGATGGGTATCCGGCGCTGGACATCACCTGTTATCCGGGGAAGAAGTCGCTGGCGCAGGCGGTGATTGCGCAAGCCAAAGCCAACCGCCAGCAGCGCTTTTTCTTCCACGGCCAGTTCAATACCGGCCTGTGGCTGGCGCTGTTGGGCGGTGGTATCCGCCCGTCGCAGTTTAACTGGCATATCTGGGGGGCGGATCTGTACGAAAACGCCACCAGCCTGAAGTTCCGCCTATTCTATCCGCTGCGCCGCCTGGCGCAGGGGCGGGTAGGGCGCGTTTTCGCCACCCGCGGCGATCTGAGCTGGTTCGCAAACCGTCATCCGCGCGTCCCGGGCGAACTGCTCTATTTCCCGACCCGTATGGATCCGGCGCTGAATACCCTGGCCGAAAACGCGCCGCGCGGCGACACGCTGACCATTCTGGTGGGTAACTCAGGGGATCGCAGCAATGAACATATTGCCGCGCTGAAGGCTATTTATCAGCAGTTTGGCGATACGGTAAACGTCATCGTGCCGATGGGCTATCCGGCGAATAACGAGGCCTATATCAATGAGGTTCGTGAGGCGGGGGCGGCGCTGTTTAGCGGTGAGCATCTGCAGATCCTCAGCGAGAAACTGGAGTTTCATGATTATCTGGCGCTGCTGCGCCGCTGCGATCTGGGCTATTTCCTGTTCGCGCGTCAGCAGGGGATCGGCACCCTGTGCCTGCTGATTCAGGCGGGCATTCCCTGCGTGCTCAACCGCGAAAACCCGTTCTGGCAGGATATGACCGAGCAGCATGTGCCGGTGCTGTTCACCAGCGATGCGCTGGACGTCAGCGTGGTGCGCGAAGCGCAGCGCCAACTGGCGAGCGTGGATAAGTCGGGTATCGCTTTCTTCCGGCCGAACTATCTGACAGGCTGGCAGCGGGCGCTACGGTTAGCGGCGGAGGGGCAGGCATGACGTTAATGCAATTTAGCGGGCTGCTGGTAGTCTGGCTGCTGTCGACGCTGTTTATCGCTACCGCCACCTGGTTTGAGTTCCGCCGGGTACGCTTCAACTTCAACGTCTTTTTCTCGTTGCTGTTTCTGCTGACTTTCTTCTTCGGTTTCCCGCTGACCAGTATTCTGGTGTTCCGCTTTGACGTCAGCGTGGCGCCGCCGGAGATTTTGCTGCAGACGCTGCTGATCGCGGTGTGCTTCTACGCGATTTACTACGTGACCTATAAAACGCGGCTGCGTCCGGCATCGCGTGAGGTTGCGCATCGGCCGCTGTTCACCATGAACCGGGTAGAAACCCATCTGGCGTGGGGCATTTTGATGGGGCTGGCGCTGCTGTGCGTTGGCATCTTCTTCGCCCACAACGGTTTCCTGCTGTTTAAGCTCAACTCCTACAGCCAGATTTTCTCTGCTGAAGTCTCCGGCGTGGCGTTGAAGCGCTTCTTCTACTTCTTTATTCCGGCGATGCTGGTGGTCTATTTCCTGCGCCAGGATTATAAGGCGTGGATCTTCTTCCTCGTCAGCACGGTGGCCTTTGGTTTGCTGACCTACGCTATCGTCGGCGGGACGCGCGCCAATATCATCATCGCCTTCGCCATCTTCCTGTTTATCGGCATTATTCGCGGTTGGATCAGCCTGTGGATGCTGGCGGCGGCGGGCGTGCTGGGCATCGTCGGCATGTTCTGGCTGGCGCTGAAGCGCTACGGGATGAACGTCAGCGGCGACGAAGCGTTTTATACCTTCCTCTATCTCACACGCGATACCTTCTCGCCGTGGGAGAACCTGGCGCTGCTGCTGCAAAACTACGACAAGATCGATTTTCAGGGTCTGGCGCCGATGATCCGCGATTTCTACGTCTTTATCCCCAGCTGGATGTGGCACGGTCGCCCGACGATGGTGCTCAATACCGCCAACTACTTTACCTGGGAAGTATTAAACAACCATTCGGGGCTGGCGATTTCGCCGACGCTGATTGGCTCGCTGGTGGTGATGGGCGGCGTCTGGTTTGTGCCGCTGGGCGCCGTGGCGGTCGGGTTGATTATTAAATGGTTCGACTGGCTGTATGAGCTGGGCAACCGGGAGAGCAATCGCTATAAAGCGGCTATCCTGCACAGTTTCTGTTTCGGCGCTATCTTCAACATGATAGTGCTGGCGCGCGAGGGCCTGGATTCGTTCGGCTCCCGCGTGGTGTTTTTCCTCGTGATCTTTGGTATCTGCTTGCTGGCGGCGAAACTGCTGTACTGGTTCCTGGATAGCGTGGGACTGATTCATAAGCGCGTAAAACCGCTTTCGCAACCGCAAGTCTGAGAAGGATGGACATGACTGGGACCATTTCCGCGCCGTTGTACCTGTTAAGAGGGCTGCAGCTCATAGGCTGGCGCGATATGCAGCACGCTCTGGATTATTTGTATGCCGACGGCGTTCTCCGCGAGGGGACGCTAGTGGCGATTAATGCCGAGAAAATGCTGGCCGTAGAGGATAACCCGGAGGTGCGGGCGCTGATTGAGGCGGCGGAGTTTAAATATGCGGATGGCATCAGCGTGGTGCGTTCGCTGCGTAAAAAATATCCGCAAGCCCAGGTGTCCCGCGTGGCAGGGGCCGATCTCTGGGAAGCGTTAATGCAGCGCGCCGGCGCTGAAGGCACACCGGTGTTTTTGGTCGGCGGTAAACCTGAAGTCCTGGCGCAGACGGCGTCCAGCCTGCGCCAGCGCTGGCAGGTGAATATCGTCGGCACCCAGGACGGCTATTTTGCTCCTGAACAGCGCCAGGCATTATTCGAACGCATTCGCGACAGCGGGGCGAAAATCGTCACCGTCGCCATGGGGTCCCCGCGTCAGGAGATCTTTATGCGCGACTGTCGGCGTCTGTACCTGCACGCGCTGTATATGGGCGTCGGCGGCACTTACGATGTTTTCACCGGGCACGTGCATCGGGCGCCGAAGTTCTGGCAGGATCTGGGGCTGGAATGGTTCTATCGTCTGCTTTTACAGCCGAGCCGCATCAAGAGACAGTTCCGCCTACTGCGCTATTTACGTTGGCATTATTCCGGTAAGCTCTGATATTCCACTGCAACCAGGCGAGTTTGCATACATATTCTGTGTAATCTCTTCACTCGCCTGATACTTTATTTGCCATTTCCGCAAAATTAATTAACCATTCGCAGGCTTTATACGCGCGGGGGAGACCTGCGCGTCGGCAAGGCTATGAGTTCAGTTAATAACAATAACCGGGAGTACCCGGAATACGGCAAACACAAGAGGATATATGACTGAGAAAAAAGCGGAGCTCCAGCGTGGACTGGAGGCCCGGCATATTGAACTGATCGCCCTTGGTGGGACGATTGGCGTGGGGTTGTTTATGGGGGCGGCCAGTACGCTGAAGTGGGCTGGACCTTCCGTGCTGCTGGCGTACATTATTGCTGGCCTGTTCGTCTTTTTCATTATGCGCTCAATGGGCGAAATGCTGTTCCTTGAGCCCGTCACCGGCTCTTTCGCGGTGTATGCGCATCGCTATATGAGCCCCTTCTTCGGCTACCTGACCGCGTGGTCGTACTGGTTTATGTGGATGGCGGTGGGCATCTCGGAGATTACCGCCATCGGCGTCTATGTGCAGTTCTGGTTCCCGGAGATGGCGCAGTGGATCCCGGCATTAATTGCCGTGGGGCTGGTGGCGCTGGCAAACCTCGCGGCGGTCCGGCTGTACGGTGAAATCGAGTTCTGGTTCGCCATGATTAAAGTGACCACCATTATTGTGATGATCGTCGTGGGCCTGGGCGTCATTTTCTTCGGCTTTGGCAACGGCGGCCACTCCATCGGTTTTGGCAACCTGACCGAACATGGCGGTTTCTTTGCCGGCGGCTGGAAGGGCTTCCTGACGGCGCTGTGTATCGTGGTCGCGTCATATCAGGGCGTGGAGCTCATCGGCATTACCGCAGGTGAAGCGAAAAATCCGCAGGTTACGTTACGCAGCGCGGTGGGCAAAGTGCTGTGGCGGATCCTGATTTTCTACGTCGGCGCGATTTTCGTTATCGTCACCATTTTCCCATGGGATCAAATCGGCTCCAACGGCAGCCCGTTCGTACTGACGTTTGCCAAAATCGGTATTACCGCCGCGGCGGGGATTATCAACTTCGTGGTGCTGACGGCGGCGCTTTCCGGCTGCAACAGCGGGATGTACAGCTGCGGACGTATGCTGTACGCCCTGGCGAAGAACCGTCAGCTGCCGGCGGCGATCGGTAAGGTATCGCGCAACGGCGTTCCTGCCGTCGGCGTAGCGCTGTCGATTCTGATCCTGCTGGTAGGCTCCTGCCTGAATTACATCATTCCTAATCCCCAGCGGGTATTTGTCTATGTCTATAGCGCCAGCGTCCTGCCGGGGATGGTGCCGTGGTTTGTGATCCTGATTAGTCAGCTGCGTTTCCGTCGCGTACATCAGGCAGCGATAGCCAGCCATCCGTTCCGTTCGCTGCTGTTTCCGTGGGCCAACTATTTCACCATGGCTTTCCTGATCTGCGTGCTGGTCGGGATGGGGCTGAATGATGAAACCCGGATGTCGCTCTTTGTCGGTATTATTTTCCTTGCTGCCGTTACCCTGATTTATAAGGTGTTTGGCCTCGGAAGACAGGGACAAATCAATAATCCGGCTGAATAAGCGTCAAAACGAACAAAGCATGAGCAAACGATAATTTTCTTTAAAAAGGCACTAGACAGCGGGGGAGGAAGTCCGTATTATCCGACCCCGCAACGGCGCTAAGCGCCCGTAGCTCAGCTGGATAGAGCGCTGCCCTCCGGAGGCAGAGGTCTCAGGTTCGAATCCTGTCGGGCGCACCATTAACCCGGTGCTGGAGCTGCGGTGGTTTTAATACCGCGTAAAAGGTTTGCAGTGGTGGCTATAGCTCAGTTGGTAGAGCCCTGGATTGTGATTCCAGTTGTCGTGGGTTCGAATCCCATTAGCCACCCCATTATTTGATAGAGTTGTGAATTTGCGAAGGTGGCGGAATTGGTAGACGCGCTAGCTTCAGGTGTTAGTGTTCTTACGGACGTGGGGGTTCAAGTCCCCCCCCTCGCACCACGACTTTAACGAATTGAACTAAAAATTCAAAAAGCAGTATTTCGGCGAGTAGCGCAGCTTGGTAGCGCAACTGGTTTGGGACCAGTGGGTCGGAGGTTCGAATCCTCTCTCGCCGACCAATTTTGAACCCCGCTTCGGCGGGGTTTTTTGTTTTCTGTTATTTCCTGCCATGACTTATTCCCCTGATCTTGCTGATAAAAAATCTTCTCTTTGCTTAAGAATACGCGTCAGGAAAACTCTCAATTCATCACTGTGGTAGATGCAATTTCCCCGGATCCTGTGCGATAATAACCGGGTAGATGCTCATTCCATCTCTTATGTTCGCCTTCGTGCCTCATAAACTCCGGAATGATGCAGAGCCGTTCTTACGGTGCTTATCGTCCACTGACAGATGTCGCATTTATGCCTCATCAAACACCATGGACATTACGTTGAGTGAAGCACCCAATTTGTTGTCAAACAGACCTGTTTTAACGCCTGCCCTGATTTCAGCGCAGGCGTTTTTTTCTTTCAGGGGATCGTCAACGCGAAGGCGGGGGAGAAACGCTATCGCCCCGCAGGAGGCGATAGCCAGACCAGGTTATTGCTGAGGGTTATTCTGCAGCGTCAGCAGCAGGCCATCGCGGCGCATGGTGGCCGCTTCCTCCGGCTGATGCAGGCGATCCAGGGCATCGGCCAGCCAGGCGTAATCAAAGGCATCCGGACGCTGCTTAAGCGCGGCGCGGAAGGCGATGCTGGCCTCCTGCCATTCACCGTGCCGCATCAGCGACTGGCCCAGGGTGCTCCACAGCAGCGGACGGTCGCCAACGGCTTTGATCTGCTGGCGCAGTACTTTCTCCAGCTGTTCCGGGTTATTGGTCTTCAGGCGCGGGATCGGCATCACCAGACGGTCGTCATACTGTTTCTTCAGACCATCAATGACAATTTGCTGCGCGGTATCGTGATCGTCGCTCTCGATGAGGCGCTCTGCCATCGCCACCTGCAGCGGCACCAGCGCCCGCGTTTTACGGCTCTGGTTGCGCCACCATTCACGCAGCCCCTCGCTGCCGCCATCGGCCAGCGCTTTGTCCATCAGGCCAACCCACGCCAGCTGTTCCAGCGCGGCGCGGTGCTCTTCATCGCCGACGTTAGCTTTCGCCATCGACGGAATGATATCCAGCAGCGACTGCCAGGCGCCGGTGCGTGTATAAGCCTGTTCGGCGAGGCGCAGCACTTCCGGATGACGCGGGGTGATCTCCAGCAGCTTATCGATGCCATGGCGCGCGGCGTGATTTTCATTGCGCGCCAGCTGCAGGCGAACGCGGGTGATTTCCACCGGGATCAGATCATCGCCCGCCAGTTCGGTGGCGCGCTCCAGATGCTGGTTAGCCCGCGCTTCATCGCCGCGCTGCTGGGCCGCTTCCGCCGCCAGCAGATAGTTCACCACCGGCTGTTCGGCGTGATCGGCGTTTTTCGCCATCAGCTTCTCAACCTGCTGGTAATCACCTTCCGCCAGCTTAAGCAGCGCCTGCTCGGTTTGCTTACGCGCGCGACGGCGTTTACGGCCGACAAACCAGCCGCGCGTATGCGCCCCGGTGCGGAAAATGCGGCGCAGCAGCCATTCAATGGCGAACAGCACCACCATGGCGAGGATCAGGATAATCACCAGCCCGGTCACGCTGGTCTCGATATTGTAGTTATCAGTCTGGATCAGGACGTAGCCCTGATGGCCGGCGATCATCGGGCCAAGCACGATCCCGGCGATCAACAGTGCGAAGAGTAAAAGAATTTTCAGCATGCGTTACTCTCCTTGCGGCGCAGCGGGGGCGGCCGGTGCAGCAGGTGCAGACGGTGCAGGTGCGGGCGCGCCGCCCGCGGAAACGGCAGGCTGCGCCATCAGATTACGCACCCGGGTCTGCATCAGTTTTTCCAGCAACGCCTGGCTCTGCAGCGTCTCCGGCACCGTCATGGTAATGCTTTGCTGACTGAGTTTATCCACCTCTTCAAGGAAGGCTTTAGTGGTGGCGTCATCGGTATCGTAATAGGCGCGTACCCAGGTCGAGACGTTATCCAGCGACTGTTTCCAGGTCTCTTCCTGATGACGCGGCACCGCCTGCGCGGCGACCAGCAGGCGAGAGCGAATATTTTCCCGCAGATAGATATCCTGATTCGGCGCCAGCAGCGGGACCGCCGTTTCATCGCGGCGGCGCACGGTGATAAAGCTGTCCATAAAATTCTGCCAGCTTTTCTGCAGATTGATGCGCCATTCGCTGATGGAGCTGGAGAGCTCATCGCTATCAGAATCCATCGGCGAATCGTCATCGTTATTATCCGCCAGCCGCAGGTTATCGATTTGGTTCGCCAGCTGATTAACCTTGAGGATCATGCCGTCGTAGTCCACCTGGTTCACCGCGGAGAGAGTGGCGATGTCGTCGGTAATCGCCCGGCGGGCGCCGATCAGGCTCGGGTCATTCATGTCGGCGAGACTGGCGTCGGCGCTTTTCAGCAGCGCGGCGGCGGTGGTGACATCCTGATCGCTCCACAGCTTACGTCCCGCCAGCTTGACGAGGAAGTCGGCCTGGGCCAGCAGCCAGGTTTTGGCGTCGCTACCGGAAATGACCGCCACTTTTTGCTGGACTTCGTCCAGCTGTTTGGCCAGCGTCTCCTGCTGGCGTTTGGCTTCGTTTAGCTGGTCGGCCTGCTGTTTGATAATGCCTTCCAGTTCGCTTTTTTGGCTCTCCTGCGCTTTTTGCAGCGCCGCGACCTGGCTTGATAATTCAGAGGTGGTTTCGTTTTGACGCGAGGCCTGCTGTTTGTTCAGGCCATACAGACCGATACCGGCGGCTATCGCAATGGCGATAGCGATCGCGCTGAGCGCCAGGCTGGTTTTGTTGCCAGCCTTCTTCTTATCAGTGTTCTCTGGCTGTGGTGTGGTCTCCACGGCCTCCCTGGTCTCTTCAACCACGGCGGATTGATTTTGTTGTTCCGTCATTATGGCTTCCAATGTTGAGAGTTATTGTAATGCGCGTAGCAGCGCATCGTTGTCGGCGCTATCGGCAACCTGAATCTCCTGCCAGCCCAGCTCCCGGGCCTGAAGGGCCAGACGTTCGCTGACAACGACAACGCGGCAGTGCAGGAGCCACCGTTCGCGATACCATTGCGGTATTAACGACCATAGCTGCTGCAGCATCTCGCCGCTGGTGACCACCAGCGTGGTGACCCCGCGAGATTGCCAGCGCATCGCTTCTTCTGCGCCATCGTAATGCTTTGCACTACGTTGATAACATTCACAAAATGTGACCCTGGCGCCGCGCTCGGTCAGCGTCGCGCCTAAGAGTTCCCGCCCGCCATTGCCGCGTAAGATCAGCGCATTTTTCCCGGCAATGTTTTGTAATTCAGGTAATTGTAGCAAGACTTCGCTAATTTCCCGATCTAACGGGTAATGGATATGCTGCCCGCTGACCGTATGCAGGGCCAGCGCCGTCGTGCGGCCAATGGCAAAATAGCGTGGGGAAGTGGGCCAGGGCAGCCCCTGTTGCTGCAGGCGGGCATGGGCGAACTCCACCGCATGCTGGGACAGCGCAAACAGCAGATCGTCAGGCCCGAGGCGGGCAAGCGCGTCGCCCAGCGCGGGAAGCTCCCGGCCAGGCGTAAATTCTATCAGCGGAAAGCCCCAGGCCACGCGTCCCATGGCCCGCAGACGGCTGACCAGCGCTTCTCCTTGCGGTAATGGACGAGTGACCAGGATGCTCATCGTGGGGCTTCTCCATCATAAACTGCCGCGAGAATGTCGCGCGCGCCGTTATCCAGGAGCTCTTCCGCCAGCGAGATGCCGAGCGCTTCGGCCTGCTCTGCTGGCCCGCGCCGTTCGCCGCGTACCATCTGCGAACCATCCGGGGCGCCAACCAGCGCCCGCAGCCACAGTTCGCCGTTGACGAGTTCCGCATAGCTGCCAATCGGCACCTGGCAGCCGCCTTCGAGACGAGTGTTCATCGCCCGCTCGGCGCGCACGCGCACTGCCGTTTCCGTATGGTTGAGAGGCGCTAGCAGCCCCTGGGTCCATGCATCGTCGAGACGGCATTCGATGCCGACCGCACCCTGGCCGACCGCCGGCAGGGATTGCTCCGGCGACAGCGGCTGGCGAATTCTCGCCTCGAGCTGCAGGCGCTTCAGGCCGGCGGCGGCGAGGATGATGGCGTCATACTCGCCGTTATCCAGCTTACTCAGTCGGGTACCGACGTTACCGCGTAGAGAGCGGATCACCAGGTCCGGACGAGTGGCGGCCAGCTGGCACTGACGGCGTAAACTTGATGTGCCAACGACGCTGCCGGCCGGGAGTTCATCAATCGAGGCATAGTGATTGGAGACAAACGCGTCGCGCGGATCGTCGCGCTCGCAGATAGTCACCAGCCCCAGACCCTCCGGGAATTCCACCGGCACATCTTTCATCGAATGAACGGCGATATCGGCGCGCCCTTCGAGCATGGCAAGCTCTAACTCTTTCACAAATAAGCCCTTGCCACCCACCTTTGCCAGCGGAGTATCAAGGATGACATCCCCGCGAGTGACCATCGGCACCAGCTCGACCTTCAGTCCGGGATGCGCGTGTTCGAGGCGCGCTTTAACATATTGCGCCTGCCATAGCGCAAGCGGGCTTTGCCGTGTGGCAATTTTCAAAACTTTGTCTAACATGCTTGTTACCGTCATTGTCGACCACTAACCATCCTAACATTGTTGTCTTACGGATGTTAGTTTTCACGGTTTATGTGGGAGATAGCTCCGGCCCACTCTTTTTTAACCTTTCATGCGCGTGGCGGTTGCCGGAGGCGTAGTGAGGAATTTACAGGTAATAAACGGTGCTACACTTGTATGTAGCGCATCTTTCTTTACGGTCAATGAGCAAGGTGTTAAATTGATCACGTTTTAAACCATTTGTCCGTCCGCTGCTCATCACAACCACACCGACGACGAATGGTGACGGTTTTTGTTGAAATACTGAAATCCTCCGTACTATTGTACCTCGGGTTTTTGAACATCAGGCGATATGTCTTGTACCTCTATATTGAGACACTGAAACAGAGACTGGATGCCATCAACCAATTGCGCGTGGATCGCGCGCTTGCTGCCATGGGACCCGCTTTCCAGCAGGTTTACAGTCTACTGCCAACGTTATTACATTATCATCACCCGCTGATGCCGGGTTACCTTGACGGTAACGTTCCCCGTGGCATTTGCCTCTACACGCCTGATGAAACCCAACGCCACTATCTTGAAGAACTGGAACTGCATCGCGGCATGCAGACCCAGGAGCCGCCAAAAGGCGAGCTGCCGATCACCGGCGTCTACTCGATGGGTAGTACCTCCTCCGTCGGCCAGAGCTGTTCTTCCGATCTTGATATCTGGGTATGTCACCAGGCCTGGCTGGATAGCGAAGAGCGCCAGCTGCTGCAGCGAAAATGCAGCCTGCTTGAGAGCTGGGCGGCCTCGCTCGGCGTGGAAGTCAGCTTCTTCCTGATCGACGAAAACCGCTTCCGCCATAACGAAAGCGGCAGCCTCGGCGGCGAAGACTGCGGTTCGACCCAGCATATTTTACTGCTCGATGAGTTCTACCGCACCGCGGTGCGTCTCGCCGGCAAGCGTATTCTGTGGAATATGGTGCCGTGCGATGAAGAAGAGCATTACGACGATTACGTCATGGGGCTGTATGCCCAGGGCGTGCTGACGCCAAACGAGTGGCTCGATCTCGGCGGCCTTAGTTCACTGTCGGCGGAAGAGTACTTCGGCGCCAGCCTGTGGCAGCTGTATAAGAGTATCGACTCGCCCTATAAAGCGGTGCTGAAAACGCTGCTGCTGGAAGCCTACTCCTGGGAATACCCCAACAACCGCCTGCTGGCGAAAGATATCAAACAGCGCCTGCACGACGGCGAGATCGTCTCCTTCGGCCTCGACCCGTACTGTATGATGCTGGAGCGCGTCACCACCTACCTGCAGGCCATCGAAGATGAAACCCGTCTCGACCTGGTGCGCCGCTGCTTCTACCTGAAAGTGTGCGAAAAACTCAGCCGCGAGCGCGCCTGCGTCGGCTGGCGTCGCGAAGTCGTCAGCCAGCTGGTCAACGCGTGGGGTTGGGATGAAAAGCGTCTGATGATGCTCGACAACCGGGCGAACTGGAAAATTGATGAAGTGCGCAAGGCGCACAACGAACTGCTCGATGCGATGATGCAGAGCTATCGTAATCTGATCCGCTTCGCACGGCGTAATAACCTCAGCGTCTCCGCCAGTCCGCAGGATATCGGCGTGCTGACGCGTAAGCTGTATGCGGCCTTTGAAGCGCTGCCGGGCAAAGTGACGCTGGTGAACCCGCAAATTTCGCCGGATCTGTCGGAACCGAATCTGACCTTTATTCACGTGCCGCCGGGTCGCGCCAACCGTACCGGTTGGTATCTGTATAACCGCGCGCCGGATATGGAATCGATCATCAGCCATCAGCCGCTGGAATATAACCGTTATCTTAATAAGCTGGTGGCCTGGGCCTGGTTTAACGGCCTGCTGACCTCACGCACCCGCCTGTTTATTAAGGGCAACGGCATCGTCGATCTGGCGAAGCTGCAGGAGATGGTGGCCGATGTGTCGCACCACTTCCCGCTGCGCCTGCCGGCGCCCACGCCAAAAGCGCTATACAGCCCGTGCGAAATTCGCCACCTGGCGATTATCGTCAACCTCGAATATGACCCGACGGCGGCCTTCCGCAATCAGGTGGTGCACTTCGATTTCCGTAAGCTCGATGTCTTCAGCTTCGGCGAAGAGCAAAAATGTCTGATCGGCAGCGTCGACCTGCTGTATCGCAACTCGTGGAATGAAGTGCGTACGCTGCATTTCAACGGCGAGCAGGCGATGATTGAAGCGCTGAAAACGATCCTTGGTAAAATGCATCAGGATGCCGCGCCGCCGGACAGCGTGGAGGTCTTCTGCTATAGCCAGCATCTGCGCGGCCTGATCCGCACCCGCGTACAGCAGATGATCTCCGAGTGCATCGAACTGCGTCTCTCCAGTACCCGTCAGGATACCGGGCGCTTTAAAGCGCTGCGCGTCTCCGGCCAGACCTGGGGACTGTTCTTCGAGCGTCTTAACGTTTCGGTGCAGAAGCTGGAAAACGCCATTGAGTTCTACGGCGCTATCTCGCACAACAAGCTCCATGGCCTGTCGGTGCAGGTGGAAACCAATCACGTTAAGCTGCCGGCGGTAGTGGACGGATTCGCCAGCGAAGGGATTATCCAGTTCTTCTTTGAAGACGCGGATAACAACGACAGCGGCTTTAACATCTATATTCTCGATGAGAGCAACCGCGCTGAGGTCTATCACCACTGCGAGGGCAGCAAAGAGGAGCTGGTGCGCGACGTCAGCCGCTTCTATTCGTCATCGCACGATCGTTTTACCTACGGCTCCAGTTTTATCAACTTCAACCTGCCGCAGTTCTATCAGATTGTCGAGGTGGACGGGCGCACCCAGGTGATCCCTTTCCGCACCCAGGCGATTGCCGCCGCGATACCCACCAGCCAGGACGTTACCGCCTCGCCGGTGCTGCAGCAGCGCTACTCGTAGATTTGGCCCGGAAAAGGCGCAATGCGCCGTCATCCGGGAAACATGTCATTAACGGAATCTCACCGTCTCACCGGCCTGCTGGCTCGCCGCCTGCTCCAGCAGATCCCAGAAGGTTTCACCGCTGCGATCGCAGATCCACTCGTCGCCTTTGAGATCGAAATGGTAGCCGCCCTGTTTGGTGGCCAGCCACACCTGGTGCAGCGGCTCCTGACGGTTAATAATGATTTTGCTGCCGTTTTCAAAGCTAATGGTCAGCACGCCGCCGTTGATTTCGCAGTCGATGTCGCTATCGCCGTCCCAGTCATCCAGGCGTTCTTCGATGGTCATCCACAGGCTATCGGCCAGGCGATGGAATTCACTGTCGTTCATAATTTTATTCTGCTTTTTTGATTTTTGAAGATGGGTCGCAGTATAGCGCGAAACAAAAGCGCGCGCAGTCGGATGCTAAAGGCTTGCTTTTACGTCTTCTCCTGCGATGATAGAAAGCAGAAAGAATGAATCACGGGCAACTATCAATGAAAAACGTTTTTCCTACGCTTGCCGTTTTGTTTGCGATCTTCAGCCTGACCGGCTGCGGTCTGAAAGGGCCTCTCTATTTCCCGCCGGCTGATAAAACCGCGCCGCCGCCGACCAAACCGGTTAACCCGGGCATTCAGAGCTCAACGCCGGATCGTAACGATCGTGGCGATACCGGTGGTCCGAGCCAGGTCAATTACTAACGATAACGTTCTGTTCCGCGCAACTGGAGTAGATGATGCAGTTCTCTAAAATGCATGGCCTTGGCAACGATTTTATGGTCGTTGACGCGGTAACGCAGAATGTTTTTTTCTCGCCGGAGCTGATTCGCCGCCTGGCGGATCGCCACCTTGGCGTCGGGTTCGATCAGCTGTTGGTGGTGGAGCCGCCCTACGATCCGGATCTGGATTTCCATTACCGGATCTTTAATGCCGACGGTAGCGAAGTGTCGCAGTGCGGCAACGGCGCGCGCTGTTTCGCGCGTTTCGTCCGGCTGAAAGGCCTGACCAATAAACGTGATATCCGCGTGAGTACGGCCAACGGCCGTATGGTATTAAGCGTAACGGAAGACGATCTGGTGCGGGTGAATATGGGCGAGCCCAACTTCGAGCCCTCCCAGGTGCCGTTCCGCGCCAACAAAGCGGAAAAGACCTATATCATGCGTGCCGCCGAGCAGACAGTATTGTGCGGCGTGGTGTCCATGGGGAACCCGCACTGCGTTATCCAGGTGGATGATGTGGATACGGCGGCGGTGGAAACCCTCGGCCCGGTGATGGAAAGCCATGAGCGTTTTCCGGAGCGCGCGAATATCGGTTTTATGCAGGTGGTCGGCCGGTCCCATATTCGTCTGCGCGTCTACGAACGCGGCGCGGGGGAAACCCAGGCCTGTGGCAGCGGCGCTTGCGCCGCGGTGGCGGTGGGGATCCAGCAGGGGTTGCTCGCTGAAACGGTACGTGTGGAATTACCCGGCGGTCGTCTTGATATCGCCTGGAAAGGCCCGGGCCAGCCGCTGTTTATGACCGGCCCGGCGGCCCATGTCTATGATGGATTTATTCATTTATGAAACCAATCGGGGAAGAACAGCAGGAGGTCGCCAGCGCATTGAACGATCGTGCAGTGGTGGACTATCTGTTGCAAAATCCTGAATTTTTTATTCGTAATGCCGCCCAGGTCGAACATCTCCGCGTCCCGCATCCGGTGCGCGGTACGATTTCGCTGGTGGAGTGGCACATGATGCGGGCGCGTAACCATATCCATGTGCTGGAAGAGAATATGTCGCTGCTGATGGAGCAGGCGGTAGCCAATGAAAGCCTGTTCCAGCGCCTGCTGCAGCTGCAAACGCGGCTGGCGGCGGCGGAGAGCCTCGACGATATGCTTAACCGCCTTCACCGCTGGGCGCGCGAGCTGGGGCTGGCGGGCGCCACGGTGCGCCTGTTCCCTGACAGCTGGCGCCTGGGCGCGCCTTCGAAGTTTACCCACCTGGCGTTAAGCCGGCAGGCGTTTGAGCCGATCCGTATTCAGCGTCTGGGCCAGGCGCGCCACTACCTTGGGCCGCTGAACGGTCCGGAGCTGCTGGTGGTATTGCCGGAGGCGAAAGCCATTGGGTCAGTGGCGATGTCGCTGCTGGGCGGCGATAATGCCCCTGGCGTGATGCTCTTTAGCAGCCGCGATGCGCAGCATTATCAGCCAGGACAGGGGACGCAGCTGCTGCAGGAGATCGCCCAGATGCTGCCCGGCCTGCTGGAGCGCTGGATTGAACGCGCATGACCGATTCTCCTCTCTTCTCCGCCGTCGCCCGCTTTCTGCGCCACCTTGGCGTTGAACGCCAGCTCAGCCCGATCACGTTACTGAATTACCAGCGACAGCTGGACGCGCTGATTGCCCTGGCGGATGAGGCGGGTCTGAAAAGCTGGTCGCAGTGCGATGCCGCTCAGGTGCGAAGTTTTGCGGTGCGCAGTCGCCGCGCGGGATTAGGCCCGGCAAGCCTGGCGCTTCGCCTGTCGGCGCTGCGCAGTTTCTTCGACTGGCTGGTCGGCCAGGGCGAGCTCAGCGCCAATCCGGCGAAAGGGATTGCCGCGCCGAAAATTCCCCGTCACCTGCCAAAAAATATCGATGTCGATGACGTCAATCGGCTGCTGGATATTGATCTCAACGATCCGCTGGCGGTGCGCGACCGGGCGATGCTGGAGGTGATGTACGGCGCGGGGCTGCGTTTGTCCGAGCTGGTCAACCTTGATATCAAACATCTCGATCTCGATAGCGGCGAGGTCTGGGTGATGGGCAAAGGCAGCAAAGAGCGCCGCTTGCCGATCGGTCGCAACGCCGTGATGTGGATTGAGCACTGGCTGGATTTACGCGGCCTGTTCGGTACTGACGACGACGCGCTGTTTTTGTCGAAACTGGGCAAGCGCATTTCGGCGCGCAACGTACAGAAGCGGTTCGCCGAGTGGGGCATTAAGCAGGGGCTGAACAGCCATGTGCATCCGCACAAGCTTCGCCACTCCTTTGCCACCCATATGCTGGAGTCCAGCGGCGATCTGCGCGGTGTGCAGGAGCTGTTGGGTCATGCTAACCTCTCCACCACCCAAATCTATACCCATCTCGACTTTCAACACCTTGCCTCGGTGTACGATGCCGCGCATCCGCGCGCAAAACGGGGGAAATAATGCGTTTTTACCGACCTCTGGGCCAGATTTCCGCGCTGACGTTTGACCTGGACGATACCCTTTATGATAACCGCCCGGTCATTGACCGGACGATGCACGAGTCGCTGGCCTTTGTACGCAGCTACCATCCGTCGCTCAGCCAGTTCGACGCCCATGAGCTTAATCAGCTGCGCCAGACGCTGTTGGCATCCGAGCCTGAGATCTATCACGACGTGACCGTCTGGCGCCACCGTGCGCTGGAGTTAGGCATGCGTAACGCCGGACTCTCCGCCGACGCGGCGAAAGCGGGGGCCGATGCGGCGATGGAACACTTCGCCCAGTGGCGCAGCCGCGTCGATGTCCCGCAGGAGACCCACGATACGCTGGCGAAGCTGGCGGAGAAGTGGCCGCTGGTGGCGATTACCAACGGCAACGCCCGACCAGAGTTGTTCGGCCTGAGCGACTATTTCCGCTTTGTGCTGCGCGCCGGGCCGGATGGCCGCTCCAAGCCGTTTGCCGACATGTACCATCTGGCGGCGGAGCGCCTGAACTTACCGCTCGGGCATATTCTGCACGTCGGCGATGACCTGACCACTGACGTCGCCGGATCGCTGCGCTGTGGCATGCAGGCCTGCTGGATCAAACCGCAAGGCGCGGACCTGATGCACACCGCGGACAGCCGCCTGCTGCCGCATATTGAAATTTCACGGTTGGCATCTCTGACCTCGCTGATATAATCACCAGTTACTCTGTATATATTAACAGGGGTTCGTGGAACCCCTTCTCTTCCGGCGGTGCCAATGGACGTTTCTTACCTACTCGACAGCCTTAATGACAAACAGCGTGAAGCCGTAGCGGCCTCGCGCACCAACATGCTGGTTCTGGCAGGGGCGGGCAGTGGTAAGACGCGCGTTCTGGTGCACCGTATCGCCTGGCTGCTGAGCGTGGAGAACTGCTCGCCGTATTCTATTATGGCGGTGACCTTTACCAACAAAGCGGCGGCAGAGATGCGCCACCGTATCGGCCAGCTGATGGGCACCACCCAGGGCGGCATGTGGGTGGGCACCTTCCACGGCCTGGCCCACCGCCTGCTGCGCGCGCACCATCTGGACGCCAACCTGCCGCAGGATTTCCAAATCCTCGATAGCGAAGACCAGCTGCGCCTGCTGAAGCGTCTGATTAAGGCGATGAACCTCGATGAGAAGCAGTGGCCGCCGCGTCAGGCGATGTGGTACATCAACAGCCAGAAAGATGAAGGGCTGCGCCCGCATCATATTCAGAGCTACGGCAACCCGGTCGAGCAGACCTGGCAGAAGGTCTATCAGGCCTATCAGGAAGCCTGCGATCGTGCCGGGCTGGTGGACTTCGCCGAACTGCTGCTGCGCGCCCACGAGCTGTGGCTGAATAAGCCGCATATCCTCCAGCACTACCGTGAGCGGTTCACCAATATCCTCGTCGACGAATTCCAGGATACCAACAACATTCAGTACGCGTGGATCCGCCTGTTGGCGGGCGATACCGGCAAGGTGATGATCGTCGGCGATGACGATCAGTCGATTTACGGCTGGCGCGGCGCGCAGGTCGAGAACATTCAGCGTTTCCTTAACGATTTTCCCGGTGCGGAAACCATCCGCCTTGAGCAGAACTATCGCTCGACGAGCAACATCCTCAGCGCCGCCAACGCCCTGATTGAAAACAACAACGGTCGCCTGGGCAAGAAGCTATGGACCGACGGCGCCGACGGCGAGCCGATCTCGCTGTACTGCGCTTTCAACGATCTTGACGAAGCACGCTTCGTAGTGAACCGGATAAAAACCTGGCAGGAGAACGGCGGGGCGCTGGAGCAGTGCGCCATCCTCTATCGCAGCAACGCCCAGTCGCGCGTGCTGGAAGAGGCGCTTCTGCAGGCCAGTATGCCGTACCGCATCTATGGCGGCATGCGCTTCTTCGAACGCCAGGAAATCAAAGACGCGCTCTCGTACCTGCGTCTGATCGCCAACCGTAACGACGATGCGGCGTTTGAGCGCGTAGTCAATACGCCGACCCGCGGCATCGGCGACCGCACGCTGGACGTGGTGCGCCAGACGTCACGCGATCGTCAGCTGACGCTGTGGCAGGCCAGCCGTGAGCTGCTGAAAGATAAAGCGCTGGCCGGTCGCGCCGCCAGCGCCCTGCAGCGCTTTATGGAGCTGATTGACGCGCTGGCGCAGGAGACCACCGATATGCCGCTGCACGTCCAGACCGATCGGGTGATTAAAGACTCCGGGCTGCGCGCGATGTACGAGCAGGAGAAAGGCGAGAAGGGTCAGACCCGTATTGAAAACTTAGAGGAGCTGGTGACGGCGACGCGCCAGTTTAGCTACAACGAAGAAGATGAAGATCTGATGCCGCTGCAGGCGTTCCTCTCCCACGCCGCGCTGGAAGCGGGCGAGGGACAGGCGGATACCTGGCAGGACGCGGTTCAGCTAATGACCCTGCACTCGGCGAAAGGGCTGGAGTTCCCGCAGGTGTTCATCGTCGGCGTCGAGGAGGGGATGTTCCCGAGCCAGATGGCCCTTGATGAAGGCGGCCGCCTGGAAGAAGAGCGTCGTCTGGCCTACGTCGGCGTGACCCGCGCCATGCAGAAGCTGACGCTGACCTACGCGGAAACCCGACGTCTGTACGGCAAAGAGGTTTACCATCGGCCGTCGCGCTTTATTGGAGAACTGCCGCAGGAGTGCGTAGAAGAAGTGCGTCTGCGGGCTACGGTGAGCCGCCCGGTAAACCATCAGCGACTGGGCGCGCCGATTGCCGAGAGCGATACCGGCTACAAATTAGGCCAGCGCGTACGGCATCCGAAGTTTGGCGAAGGCACCATCGTCAACCTCGAAGGCAGCGGCGAGCACAGCCGGCTGCAGGTGGCTTTTCAGGGTCAGGGGATCAAATGGCTGGTCGCGGCTTACGCCCGGCTCGAGGAAGTGTAACTTTAAGAAAAATATCATTATTTTGTAATATTCTGCTACCTTTATACGTTAAGGCGCCTGATTTGCGCTTTCGCGTTCCGTTGCGTGTTGACGCCGATTTTGCGCTGGCGTAACATGCGCGCACGATTACGCTAAGAGGACATTCGCCTTGGACACACCCAGTAGATGCTGGCTCAACTTCCTGTCATTCAGGAACAACTCCTAAGGCTATCCTCTTATGCTGATAGCCTTAGCGGTTGTCAGCGACCTGCCCCATTCCCGTCGCGCTGAGTCAGGCTTAATGGTCTGAAACCCAATTTGTTTCTGTGTGCCCATCGAACTGTCCGATAATTTTTTTGCATTGGGAGTCCCGGTCATGCTGAGCGCATTTCAACTGGAAAACAATCGTTTAACGCGCCTGGAAGCCGATGAGATCAAGCACCTCGCCAGCTCGGTGTGGGTCGATCTGGTCGAGCCTGACGACGATGAGCGAAGCCGCGTGCAGACGGAACTGGGTCAGAACCTGGCGACGCGCCCGGAGCTGGAAGATATCGAAGCCTCCGCGCGTTTCTTTGAAGATGAAGACGGGTTACATATCCACTCCTTCTTCTTTTTCGAAGATGCCGACGATCACGCGGGTAACTCTACCGTGGCGTTTACCATCCGCGAAGGGCGCCTGTTTACGCTGCGTGAGCGTGAACTGCCCGCTTTTCGCCTCTACCGCATGCGCGTGCGTAACCAGACCCTGGTGGACGGCAACGCCTACGAGCTGCTGTTAGATCTGTTCGAGACCAAAATCGAACAGCTGGCGGATGAGATAGAAAACATCTACAGCGACCTGGAAAAGCTGAGCCGCGTGATTATGGAAGGCCACCAGGGCGATGAGTACGACGAAGCGCTGTCGACGTTGGCGGAGCTGGAAGATATCGGCTGGAAGGTCCGCCTGTGTTTGATGGATACCCAGCGCGCGCTGAACTTTCTCGTGCGCAAAGCGCGCCTGCCGGCGGGCCAACTGGAGCAGGCGCGGGAGATCCTGCGCGATATCGAATCCCTGCTGCCGCACAACGAATCGCTGTTCCAGAAGGTGAACTTCCTGATGCAGGCGGCGATGGGCTTTATCAACATCGAGCAGAACCGCATCATCAAGATCTTCTCGGTGGTGTCGGTGGTGTTCCTGCCGCCAACTCTGGTGGCCTCCAGCTACGGGATGAACTTTGAATTTATGCCTGAGCTGCACTGGAGCTTCGGCTACCCGGGGGCGATCGTCTTTATGATGCTGGCTGGCCTGGCGCCGTATCTCTACTTCAAGCGTAAAAACTGGCTGTAGTTGTTGTGCCGGATGCGCTGCGCTTATCCGGCCTGAGTGCTGTACTTTTGTAAGCCGGATAGGGCGGAGCCGCCATCCGGCAATGTCCTAGCTCCGACGCCCCCGCCTTTGCGTATACACCGCATCCATCACGAATATCGCCAGCGCCACCCAGATAAAGCCAAAGGTGACCATTTTATCCTTGCCCGGCACTTCGCCGTAGAACGTCACCGCCAGCAGGAACATTAGCGTCGGGCCGATGTACTGGAAAAAGCCCAGCGTGGAGAGCCGCAGACGCGTTGCCGCCCCGGTGAAGCACAGCAGAGGGATGGTGGTCACCACGCCCGCCGCCATCAGCAGCAGATTGAGCGACCAGGGGTTCTGCCCCATATGGCTGGTGGGGCTGTCGGTGATGCCGAACAGCCAAATCGCCGCCACCGGCAACAGCCACAGCGTTTCCACCAGCATGCCGGTCTGCGCATCGACAGCGATTTTCTTCCGCACCAGACCATAAAAGGCAAAGCTGAAGGCCAAACCAAGGCCGATTATCGGTAGCGAACCAAAGGTCCAGAGCTGCACCAGCACGCCGCAAAAGGCGAGGATCATCGCCAGCCACTGCAGGCGACGGAAACGTTCGCCAAGGAAAATCATCCCTAACAGAATATTCACCAGCGGGTTGATAAAGTAGCCGAGGCTGGCTTCCAGCATATGGTGGTTATTCACCGCCCAGATGAACAGCAGCCAGTTGCCGCCGACCAGCACCGCAGAGAGCGCCAGCAGGAAGATCTTGCGCGGCGTCTTCAGCAGCTTTTTCACCTGCGGCCACTGACGGCTAACGCTGATGAGCGCCACCATGAAGAAGAAAGACCAGATCACGCGATGGGTCAGAATTTCATCGGCGGGAACATAGTAGATAAGTTTGAAGTACGCCGGCGCGATACCCCAGATAAAGTAGGCGGCGAGGGCCAGAATAATCCCCAACCGCGTCTGTTTCGCATCCATCGGTAAAATCCATTGCCAAAGAGAGTGATGTTACTCGATTTTGGGCAATCAACCCACCATATAGGTCGCTGTTGCGCTGGCAATATATACCTGAGCTTCGTTATGCAGTTCCACACGGGCTACCGCCACTTTATTGCCGGCGCGCAGCAGGGTGCTGGTCGCGGTAAAACGTTCGCCGCGACCCGGACGCAGGTAGTCCACGCGCAGGTCGATGGTTCCCATGCGGGAAAGCCGCTGGCGCAGCTCTTCTTCATTGATGGTGTCATGGCGGGTAAGGGTGCTGCCAACGCAGACCAGACCTGCGGCGACGTCCAGCGCGGAGGCGATTACACCGCCATGCAGAATGCTTTGCGCCCAGTTGCCGACCATCATCGGCTGATTATTAAAGCTGAGCTGGGCAAACGCTTTTTCATAGCGCTCCAGTTCGAGGCCGAGGGCGCGGTTAAACGGCATGTGATAGACGAAAATCTCCCCCACCAGTTTCAGAGCTGCTTCGGCAGTAAGTTCAGACATAACACCGGTTCCATTCGTTAATAAAATGTTGATTTTATGCTTCTAAAATATTGATTTCCACTTTCGGAGTGGATTAGGGGGCAGGGGATTAATAAACAGGTAGAATGTCTTCAGGTTAAACAAAAATAAAAACTATTTATCAGGAGACCAGCATGCGTATCTCTTTGGCCTGCCTGGCGGCGCTGTGCGCGCTACCGGCTGGTGTTATGGCGCAGGATGCGTCGGTACACGACAAACCAGCAGTGCGCGGCAGTATTATCGCCAACCTGCTACAGGATCATGATAATCCTTTTCTGCTCTACCCTTATGAAAGCAACTATCTGCTCTACACATGGACCAGCGATCTCAATAAAGAGGCGATTCGTAGCTATGACTGGGCCGAAAATGCCCGTAAAGATGAAGTCAAATTTCAGCTGAGCCTCGCCTTCCCGCTGTGGCGCGGCATCCTGGGGGATAATTCGCTGCTCGGCGCGTCCTATACCCAGAAGTCCTGGTGGCAGCTCTCCAACAGCAAAGAGTCGGCGCCGTTTCGCGAAACCAACTACGAACCCCAGCTGTTTCTTGGCTTTGCCACCGACTATCAGTTTGCCGGCTGGACGTTGCGCGATATCGAAATGGGATATAACCACGACTCGAATGGCCGCTCCGATCCCACCTCGCGCAGCTGGAACCGGCTCTATGCCCGCCTGATGGCGCAAAATGGCAACTGGCTGGTGGAAGTGAAACCCTGGTATGTGGTGGGCAGCACCGATGATAACCCGGACATCACCAAATATATGGGCTATTACCGCCTGAAGGTGGGTTACCAGCTGGGCGAGGCGATCCTCAGCGCGCAGGGGCAATATAACTGGAACACTGGCTACGGCGGGGCGGAGTTGGGGGTGAGCTATCCCATCACCAAACATGTTCGCGCTTACACCCAGATCTACAGCGGCTACGGCGAATCGCTTATCGACTACAACTTTAATCAAACGCGCGTCGGCGTCGGGCTAATGCTCAACGATCTGTTTTAATCGTTGCACTCTGGCTCGCAGGCGCTGAAAATAGCGCCTGTTTTCTTTTCAGGCAAATGGGGTCAACGTGGCACAGGCGGAAGTATTAAATCAGGAATCGCTGGCTAAGCAGGTTTTACAAGAGACCTTCGGCTACCAGCAGTTCCGCCCTGGCCAGGAGACGATTATCGAGACGGTGCTCGAGGGCCGTGACTGCCTGGTGGTCATGCCGACCGGTGGCGGCAAGTCACTGTGTTATCAGGTACCGGCGCTGGTTATGGGCGGCCTGACGGTAGTGGTCTCGCCGCTGATCTCGCTGATGAAAGATCAGGTCGATCAGCTGCTGGCCAACGGCGTGGCGGCGGCCTGTCTGAACTCGACCCAGAGCCGCGAACAGCAGCAGGACGTGATGGCCGGCTGCCGCAGCGGGCAGGTTCGTCTGCTGTATATCGCTCCGGAACGGTTGATGCTCGACAACTTCCTTGAGCATCTGGCGAACTGGAATCTGGCGATGCTGGCGGTGGACGAAGCGCACTGCATCTCCCAGTGGGGACATGACTTCCGCCCGGAATATGCCGCGCTGGGCCAGCTTCGTCAGCGGATGCCGCAGATCCCGTTTATGGCGTTGACCGCCACCGCCGATGACACCACCCGCCGCGATATCGTCCGTCTGCTGGGACTTAACGATCCGCTGATTCAGGTCAGCAGCTTCGACCGCCCGAACATCCGCTATATGTTGATGGAGAAATTCAAGCCGCTCGACCAACTGATGCGCTACGTCCAGGATCAGCGCGGCAAATCGGGCATTATCTACTGCAACAGCCGTTCGAAAGTGGAAGATACCGCCGCGCGTCTGCAGAGCCGCGGCATCAGCGCGGCGGCTTACCATGCCGGCCTGGAAAACGACGTGCGCGCCGACGTGCAGGAGAAATTCCAGCGCGACGATCTGCAGATTGTGGTGGCGACAGTGGCCTTTGGGATGGGCATCAACAAGCCGAACGTCCGCTTTGTGGTGCATTTTGATATCCCGCGCAATATTGAATCCTACTATCAGGAGACCGGCCGCGCCGGGCGTGATGGCCTGCCGGCGGAAGCGATGCTGTTTTACGATCCGGCGGACATGGCGTGGCTGCGCCGCTGTCTGGAAGAGAAGCCCGCCGGGCCGCTGCAGGATATCGAACGGCATAAGCTGAACGCGATGGGGGCGTTTGCTGAAGCCCAGACCTGTCGTCGTCTGGTGCTGCTGAACTACTTTGGCGAAGGACGCCAGGAGCCGTGCGGCAACTGCGATATCTGTCTTGATCCGCCGAAGCAGTACGATGGCTTAATGGACGCCCGTAAGGCGCTCTCCACTATTTATCGGGTCAACCAGCGCTTCGGGATGGGTTACGTGGTGGAAGTCCTGCGTGGCGCTAACAATCAGCGCATCCGTGAGATGGGCCACGATAAGCTCCCGGTATACGGCATCGGCCGGGAACAGAGTCACGAGCACTGGGTGAGCGTGATCCGCCAACTGATTCACCTTGGGCTGGTGACGCAGAATATCGCCCAGCACTCCGCGCTGCAGCTGACCGAAGCAGCACGCCCGGTGCTGCGCGGCGACGTCCCGCTGCAGCTTGCCGTACCGCGTATCGTGGCGCTGAAGCCGAAGGCGATGCAGAAATCCTTCGGCGGTAATTACGATCGTAAGCTGTTTGCCAAGCTGCGCAAATTACGTAAAGCGATTGCCGATGAAGAAAACATTCCCCCGTACGTGGTCTTCAACGACGCGACGCTTATTGAGATGGCGGAGCAGTCGCCGCTAACCGCCGGCGAAATGCTCAGCGTCAACGGCGTGGGGACACGTAAACTCGAGCGTTTCGGCAAGCCGTTTATGGCGCTGATCCGGTCGCATGTCGATGGCGACGACGAGTAGTCAGCTGGCTATAAAAGTGCCAGAATAGTTATCCTCTTCATTATTTTCCTGCGAGTTAACTATGCTGATGCTTTTCCTTACCGTGGCGCTGGTGCATATCATTGCGCTGATGAGTCCGGGGCCGGATTTTTTCTTTGTCTCACAAACGGCCATCAGCCGCTCGCGCAGAGAGGCGATGATGGGAGTGCTGGGGATCACCTGCGGCGTAATGATCTGGGCGGGGGTAGCGCTGCTCGGCCTGAACCTGATCCTCGCCAGAATGGCGTGGCTGCACAACATCATTATGGTCGGCGGGGGCTTGTACCTGTGCTGGATGGGCTACCAGATGCTGCGCGGCGCGTTGAAAAAAGAGGCGGTATCCCCGCCAGAGCCGCAGGTTGAGCTGGCTCGCAGCGGACGCAGCTTTCTGAAGGGATTGCTGACCAATCTGGCGAACCCGAAAGCGATTATCTACTTCGGCTCGGTGTTCTCGCTGTTCGTCGGTGACAGCGTTGGCGCCGGCGCGCGCTGGGGTATTTTTCTGCTGATTATCATGGAGACGCTGGCCTGGTTTATGGTGGTTGCCAGCCTGTTCGCCCTGCCGGGGATGCGCCGCGGCTATCAGCGGATGGCGAAGTGGATCGACGGTATCGCCGGCACGCTGTTTGCGGGCTTCGGCATCCACCTGATTATCTCGCGTTAACCTGGCGTGATGCTCCACCCGGCTATATCCGGGTGGAGAAAGTGTCAGTGGCGAAGGCGCTGCAGCTCGTCTTCAGACAGACCGGTCATTTCCATAATCGCTTCGTCATCAATACCGCGTTTGCGCATCGCTTCGGCAACCTGCAGCAGGGCCTGATGTTTGCCTTCCTTTATACCTTCCTTTATACCTTGCTGTACGCCTTTCCTGATGCCTTTTTCCATACCTTCTGCGAGCCATGTTTCCGCCAGCGTCATCAGTAATCCTCCATGCTGCGGCACGCGCTGTGCCAGCCCGTATAAGAGTGTCCGAGTATCCTCGGCATCCCCTGCCTGAGCCATATAGTTTACCAATACGGTGATTTGTTGTCCGCTCATCTGCTCCAGCATTAAGAGTTGGGTCAACTTATCCAGCAATTGCGCCATATCGCGCTGACGGATGTGTTTTTGCACCAGCGTCAGGGCCGCCATGCTGCGGTGCTGCATAATGTCGTCGTCGGGGATCACCGTGATATCGACCAGCGGAAACGCTCCGCTATAGAGCTGGCGGGCGGTCTCGGGATCGGCGAAATTATCCAGCCAGCTCATAGACCAGGGATAGGGGCTGCGTCGTCCCTGATAGAAGAGGACCGGGATAACCAGAGGCAGCGTTTTATGGCCGTTCTCCAGATGGCGCTGCATGGCGGCGACGGCATAGCGCATTAAGCGAAAGGCCATCAGTTTATCGGGGGCGCTCTGGTGCTCGATCAGAACATGGACATACCCCTTACCGCGGGTGGTTTCCAGCGAGTAGAGAATATCGCTGTAGTAGGGCCTGAGGTCGTCTTCAAGAAAGCTGCCGGATTCCAGACGTAGGGTATCCAGTTTGCAGATCGCTGTTAACGCCGGAGGCAGGTGGATCTCGATGAAATCGCGCGCCGTCTCTATCCGTGAGAGAAAAGTTTTAAATACCGCATCATGAGGGGTCGCCGTTTCTGCCATCGCCGTTCATCCGTGAATCACCTATCTGGCGGCATCCTGGCACGGTGGGCTCAGCGTCGACAGCGGGCAAAAAAATTAATTTCCCGCTTTGCGCGCCGGCTCGCGCAGAGAGATAGCTTCGCCCGCCAGGCGAACCTCTCTTTGCGAGCGAGATTTCATCATTCAGGCGTGACGGGCGGAGGCGAGGAGCGCCCCAACCAGCATAAACAGTGAACCAAAGACTTTATTCAGCGCCTTCATCTGCTTTGGCCCTTTAATCCAGGCTGAAATGCGCTGCGCCAGGGTCGCATAGCCAATCATCACAATGATATCGACGACGATGGTGGTGACGCCCAGAACGAGATACTGCATCACCTGGGGCTGGTGGGGCAGGATAAACTGCGGAAACAGGGCGGCCAGAAAAACAATGCTTTTGGGATTGGTGAGATTCACGAACACCGCACGCTGGAACAGTTTGCCGCGCGTCTGCGCCTTCGCCAGCGTATTCAGGTCGATGGCCCCTGCCGCGCGCCATTGCTGGATACCCAGCCAGATAAGATAGGCTGCGCCGGCCCATTTCAGCACCTCAAAGGCCAGCACCGAGCGGGAGAACAGGGTGCCGAGACCGACGCCGACCAGCACGATATGAATGGCCAGCCCGGTCTGCAAACCGGCAATTGACGCCGCCGCGCCGCGGTACCCGTGGTTAATGGAAGTTGTCATGGTATTAATCGCTCCGGAACCCGGGGACAGGCTGAGAATGATTGATGTCAGCAGGTAGGCGAACCACCACTCAATGGTCATGAGAAACTCCCTGATTGTCTGTTTTTATGCCACAATACGCTATTGTGTCAGCATTGTGTGATACACGGCAAAAAAACGATTTTCAGCGGTTAACAGGGGTGTAAACCCGATGTTTGGGCAGAAAAAGGACTGGGAAACACGAGAAAACGCGTTTGCGGCCTTTAGCATGGGGCCGCTGACGGATTTCTGGCGACAGCGCGAAGAGGCTGAATTTAAAGGCGTCGATGATGTACCGGTACGCTTTGTTCGCTTTTGCGCGCAAAATCACGATCGACTGGTGCTGATTTGCCCTGGGCGCATTGAAAGCTACGTGAAGTATGCTGAAGTGGCCTACGATCTCTTTCACAGCGGCTTTGACGTGATGATCATCGACCATCGCGGTCAGGGTCGCTCGGGTCGTCTGCTCTCTGATACTCACCGCGGGCACGTGGTGAACTTCAGCGATTATGTTGATGACCTGGCTGCGCTCTGGCAGCAGCAGGTGGTCCCCGGCCACTGGCGAAAACGGTTTATCCTCGCTCACTCTATGGGCGGGGCGATTGCCACGCTCTTTCTGCAACGCTACCAGGCGCATTGCGATGCGATTGCGCTCTGCGCGCCGATGTTCGGGATTATCATTCGGCTGCCGGACTGGATGGTGCGCCATATTCTCGACTGGGCTGAGGGCCATCAGCGCATTCGCGAAGAGTATGCCATCGGCACCGGACGCTGGCGGGCGCTGCCTTTTGCCGTTAACGTGCTGACGCACAGTCGACAACGCTATCGTCGTAACCTGCGCTTCTATGCCGACGAGCCGCGACTGCAGGTCGGCGGCCCGACCTGGCACTGGGTGCGCGAAGGCATGCTGGCCGGTGACGAAGTGCTGGCGAATGTGGAAAAAGATACCGCCCCGACGCTGCTGCTGCAGGCGGAGGAGGAGCGGGTGGTCGATAATCTGATGCACGACCGCTATTGTGAATTACGGGCCGCCGCCGGCCATCCCTGTGAGGGCGGAAAGCCGCTCGTCATTGAAGGGGCATACCATGAGATCCTTTTTGAAAAGGACGCTATGCGCTCAGTCGCGCTCAATGCCATCGTCGAGTTTTTCAATCGACATACTTAATCCGACGATAACGCTCGTCGCCCTGCTTAGAGGTTAACTTTTTTATGTACCAGGTTGTTGCGTCTGATTTAGACGGCACGCTGCTTTCCCCCGATCATTTCCTGACCCCCTATGCCAAAGAGACGCTGAAGCTGCTTACCGCCCGTGGGATCAATTTCGTCTTCGCCACCGGCCGACACTACATCGACGTCGGGCAGATCCGCGATAACCTCGGCATCCGGTCGTACATGATCACCTCTAACGGCGCCCGCGTTCACGATAGCGATGGTCAGCAAATCTTCGCCCATAACCTTGACCGTGATATTGCCGCCGACCTGTTTGAGATCGTGCGTAACGACCCGAAAATCGTCACTAACGTCTATCGGGAAGATGAGTGGTATATGAACCGCCATCGCCCGGAAGAGATGCGCTTTTTCAAAGAGGCGGTGTTTAACTACAAGCTGTATGAGCCGGGCGAACTGGATCCGCAGGGGATCAGCAAGGTGTTCTTTACCTGTGAGGATCACGAACATTTGCTGCCGCTTGAGCAGGCGATGAACGCCCGCTGGGGCGATCGCGTGAACGTCAGCTTCTCCACCTTAACCTGCCTGGAGGTGATGGCGGGCGGGGTATCGAAGGGGCATGCGCTGGAGGCAGTGGCGAAAATGCTCGGCTACAGTCTGTCAGATTGCATCGCTTTCGGCGACGGCATGAACGACGCCGAGATGCTGTCGATGGCCGGCAAAGGCTGCATTATGGCCAACGCCCACCAGCGGCTGAAGGATCTGCATCCGGAACTGGAAGTGATCGGTAGCAACGCCGACGATGCGGTCCCGCACTACCTGCGTAAGCTGTACCTCGACTGACAAAGATTGACGGCTGGCGAATAATTACCCAGTCGTCAACCTGACTCTTCGCTACAATGCCTGTTCTTTATCCAACGAGACGACCATTGTGGCGCTGTTAATTATCACCACTATCCTGTGGGCCTTTTCTTTTAGCCTGATTGGCGAGTACCTGGCCGGTAGCGTCGACAGCTATTTTTCGGTACTGATGCGCGTGGGCCTGGCGGCGCTGGTGTTCCTGCCTTTCCTGCGCACGCGAGGCCAGTCTCCGCGCACGATCGTGCTCTATATGCTGGTGGGCGCGATGCAGCTTGGCATCATGTACCTGCTGGCCTTCCGCGCTTATCTCTATCTGACGGTCTCGGAATTCCTGCTGTTTACCGTGTTTACCCCGTTGTATATCACGCTGATCTACGATCTGCTCAGCGGACGGAAACTGCGCTGGGGCTATCTGCTGAGCGCCGCGCTGGCGGTGCTGGGGGCGGCGATTATCCGTTACGACAAAGTCAGCGATCATTTCTGGACCGGGCTGTTACTGGTGCAGTTGTCAAACCTCTGCTTCGCCATCGGGATGGTGGGTTACAAGCGCCTGATGGAGGTGCGTCCGATGCCGCAGCACAATGCCTTTGCCTGGTTCTATGTCGGGGCCTTTATCGTGGCGGTGGCGGCGTGGTTTATGCTCGGCAACGCCCAGAAGCTGCCGACCACCACGCTGCAGTGGAGCGTGCTGGTGTGGCTCGGCGTGGTGGCTTCCGGGCTGGGCTACTTTATGTGGAACTATGGCGCCACCCAGGTGGATGCCGGCACGCTGGGGATCATGAATAACGTCCATGTCCCCGCCGGGCTGCTGGTTAACCTTGCCATCTGGCAGGAGCAGCCGCACTGGCCGAGCTTTATTAGCGGAGCGTTGGTGATCCTGGCCTCGCTGTGGGTCCATCGACGCTGGGTCGCTCCGCACTCCGGACAAACGGCAGATGATCGCAGGCGTGGTTCCGCGCAGAGCGAATAAACGCTTCGGTGACCGGTTGACGCTGCTCGCCATCGCGAACGGCCGCGTACAGCCGGCTCCATAATCCCTCTCCCAGGGTTTTGGTCACCACCAGACCCTGGCGTTCAAAACTTTCCACCACCCAGTGCGGCAGCGCGGCGATGCCCATCCGGGCTGCCACCATCTGGATCAGCAACAGCGTGTTATCGACGCTTTTTAGCTGGGGGCTGATACCGGCCGGCTGCAGGAAATGGCGCCAGATGTCGAGGCGTCCGCGCTGTACGGGATAAATCAGCAGCGTTTCCGCGGCCAGATCCTCCGGCGTAATCAGCGTCTTCATGGCTAACGGGTGCTCAGGCGCCAGCACCAGGCGCACCTCATAATCAAACATTGGCGAGTAATGCAGACCGCTGCGCGGCAGGATATCGGAGGTCATCACCAGATCCAGTTCGCCCTGCTGCAGCGCAGGCTGCGGGTCGAAGGTGACGCCGGAATGGAAGTCGACTTCCACGTGTGGCCAGCGGGCGCGGAAATTCTCCAGTGCCGGCGTCAGCCACTGAATACAGCTGTGGCATTCGATAGCCAGCCGCAGCCGGGTCTGCTGCGGTTCGTTACAGTCCTGCAGGGCGCGGGCGATCTGCGGCAGCACCTGGTTGGCCAGCTGTAAGAGGATCTCCCCCTGAGGGGTAAAACGCAGCGGCTGGCTCTTACGCACAAAGAGACGAAAGCCAAGACGCTGTTCCAGATCGCTGAACTGGTGAGACAAGGCGGACTGGGTCTGGTGCAGGGCAGCCGCTGCGCCCGCCAGTGAACCGCTATTCCGCAACGCTTGCAGCGTTTTCAGATGTTTAATTTCGATCATGAAAGTCCTTCACTTCGCCATGAGCAATTTGCGCTTGAGGAATATACAGTAACTGCCAATTATGGATGTGTAAACATCTGGACGTCTAAAACTCGTCATATTTCGACTTGCAGATGCGTTGGCTGCCTCGCTTACCCCAGTCACTTACTTCAGTAAGCTCCTGGGGATGCGCATCGTTGCCGCCTTCCTGCAAGCCGAACTATTTAGAGTTTTTCTTCAGATTCAATGAAATAAGAGAGGAACAAAAATGACAATTATTAACCACACCCTCGGTTTTCCTCGCGTTGGCCTGCGTCGCGAGCTGAAAAAAGCGCAAGAGAGCTACTGGGCGGGCAATGTCACTCGCGAGGAGCTGCTGGCGGTAGGCCGGGAACTGCGCGCCCGTCACTGGGAGCAGCAGAAGCAGGCCGGTATTGACCTGCTGCCGGTGGGCGATTTCGCCTGGTATGACCATGTTCTGACCACCAGCCTGCTGCTTGGCAACGTGCCGGCTCGTCATCAGAACAAAGACGGCTCTGTCGATATCGATACCCTGTTCCGCATTGGCCGCGGCCGCGCGCCCACCGGCGAGCCAGCGGCCGCCGCGGAAATGACCAAGTGGTTCAACACCAACTATCACTACATGGTGCCGGAGTTCGTGCAGGGCCAGCAGTTCAAACTGACCTGGACCCAACTGCTGGATGAAGTGGACGAAGCGCTGGCGCTGGGCCACAAGATCAAGCCCGTGCTGCTGGGGCCGGTGACTTATCTGTGGCTGGGCAAAGTGAAAGGCGAACCGTTTGACCGTCTGAGCCTGCTGAATGCCATCCTGCCGGTTTATCAGCAGGTGCTGGCCGAACTGGCGAAGCGCGGCATTGCGTGGGTGCAGATTGATGAACCGGCGCTGGTGCTGGAGCTGCCGCCAGCGTGGCTGGAGGCCTTTAAACCGGCTTATGACGCCCTGCAGGGCCAGGTCAAACTGCTGCTGACCACCTATTTTGAAGGCGTTAGCGACAATCTCGAGACCATTGCTGCGCTACCGGTCCAGGGGCTGCACGTCGATCTGGTCCACGGTAAAGATGATGTCGCCGAACTGCATAAACGTCTGCCGGCCGACTGGCTGCTGTCCGCCGGCCTGATCAACGGGCGTAACGTCTGGCGCGCCGATCTCGCCGAAAAGTATGCGCAAATTAAAGACCTCGTCGGTAAGCGCGAGCTGTGGGTCGCTTCATCCTGCTCTCTGCTGCACAGCCCGATCGACCTGAGCGTGGAGACGCGCCTTGATGCGGAAGTGAAGAGCTGGTTTGCCTTCGCTCTGCAAAAATGCGGTGAGCTGGCGCTGTTGCGCGATGCGCTGAACAGCGGCGATACGGCGGCGATTACCGAGTGGAGCGCGCCAGTCCATGCTCGTCGCCATTCGTCTCGGGTACACAACCCGGCGGTGGAAAAACGGCTGGCGGCGATCACTCCTCAGGACAGCCAGCGCGCCAGCCCCTATGAGGTTCGCGCTCAGGCACAGCGTCAACGCTTTAACCTGCCGGCCTGGCCGACCACCACCATCGGGTCATTCCCGCAGACGACCGAGATCCGCGGCCTGCGCCTGGACTTCAAAAAGGGAAATCTTGACGCCAGTCATTATCGTACCGGCATTGCGGAACATATTAAGCAGGCGATCGTCGAGCAGGAGCGGTTAGGATTAGACGTACTGGTGCACGGGGAAGCCGAGCGGAACGATATGGTGGAATACTTCGGTGAACATCTGGACGGTTTCATCTTCACGCAAAACGGCTGGGTGCAGAGCTATGGCTCCCGCTGCGTGAAGCCACCGGTGGTGATCGGCGACGTCAGCCGTCCGCAGGCGATCACCGTCGAATGGGCGAAGTACGCGCAGTCGCTGACCGACAAGCCGGTGAAAGGGATGCTCACTGGACCGGTGACGATTCTGTGCTGGTCCTTCCCGCGGGAAGACGTCAGCCGTGAAACCATCGCGAAACAGATTGCGCTGGCCCTGCGTGATGAAGTGGCGGATCTGGAGGCGGCCGGTATCGGCATCATCCAGATTGATGAGCCAGCCTTGCGCGAAGGTTTACCGCTGAAGCGCAGCGACTGGGATGCCTATCTGCAGTGGGGTGTGGAAGCCTTCCGTCTTAACGCTGCGGTGGCCAAAGACGATACTCAGATCCATACCCACATGTGCTATTGCGAGTTCAACGACATCATGGACTCCATCGCCGCGCTGGATGCTGACGTGATCACCATTGAAACCTCGCGTTCCGACATGGAACTGCTGGAGTCGTTCGAAGTGTTCGAGTATCCCAATGAGATCGGGCCGGGAGTATATGATATTCACTCGCCAAACGTACCGAGCGTGGAGTGGATCGAAGCGCTGCTGGAAAAAGCCGCGCAGCGTATCCCGGCGGAGCGGCTGTGGGTCAACCCGGACTGCGGCCTGAAAACCCGCGGCTGGCCGGAGACGCGCGCCGCGCTGGCGAATATGGTGCAAGCGGCGCGGAATCTGCGCCAGTCCGCTTGATCGTCACCGGAAAAATCAAAAAGGAGGCATTTGCCTCCTTTTTTCATGCTTTGGGCGATTACCCTTTTTTTCCGCCATACTGCGCAAACCAGGCCAGCATTCGCTGCCAGCCGTCTTTGGCTGACTCTTCGTGATAGCTGGCGCGATAGTCGGCGTTAAAGGCGTGATCGGCTTCGGGATAGACCACGATTTCCGCTGTGGCGTTAGCCGCCCGCAGCGCCTGACGCATCGTCTCGACGGTGTCCTGCGGAATGCTGGCGTCTTTCGCACCGTACAGGCCGAGCACCGGGGCGTTGAGATCGACGGCGATATCCACCGGATGTTTTGGCGAATTCAGCGATTTTTCTCCCACCAGCTTGCCGTACCAGGCCACTGCCGCTTTAAGCTGCGGGTTATGTGCGGCATACAGCCAGGTGATGCGTCCGCCCCAGCAGAAGCCGGTGATCAGCAGACGATGGGCATCGCCGCCATGACGCGCCGCCCAGCTGGCGACGTGGTCGAGATCCGCCAACACCTGCGCGTCCGGCACCTTGGTAACCAGCTCTTTAAACAGGGTTGGGATATCGTGATACTCATTCGGATCGCCCTGACGGAAGTACAACTCAGGCGCGATAGCCAGATAGCCCTCCTGCGCCAGGCGGCGACAAAGATCGCGAATATGCTCATGCACGCCGAAAATTTCCTGTACCACGATGACGATCGGCAATGGGCCATCGACGTTTTTCGGACGGGCATGGTAAGCCGGCATGTTTTCCCCCTGAGAGGGAATAGAGGTCTCTCCGGCGACAATATGCTCTTCCGGCGTATGAACGGCGGTTGCGGCGTGCGGCGAGGCTGCAGGTGCGAATCCAGGTTGCTTGGTGGTGGTCATGGTATTCTCCGTACCCTTATTTATTAGCGCATCAGTAACTATAGACCCTTTACCTTTAGTTCGGGCGGTAATAAAGCACAGTGCCTGAAAGCGGCTATCTTTTGTTCTGTGACGATGAATATAACTTGTTAATGTGATGTGTATCACTATTTACTGAAAAAAAACTGCAATCATTATTGTTCTTGGTGACTATCATCACAAAATGTTGCCTGGGGCTTCTGTACAGTACCGTTTTGCTTCTGCTGATAATTCGACCCACAGAGGAGTTTTTTATGTCCAAGTCTGATGTTTTTCATCTCGGCCTCACCAAGAACGATTTACAAGGGGCTACGCTGGCTATCGTCCCTGGCGATCCGGAGCGTGTGGAAAAGATCGCCGCGCTGATGGATAAGCCGGTTAAGCTGGCATCCCACCGCGAATTTACCTCCTGGCGCGCGGAGCTGGACGGCAAACCGGTGATCGTCTGCTCCACCGGCATCGGCGGCCCGTCTACGTCTATCGCTGTGGAAGAGCTGGCGCAGCTTGGCGTACGTACCTTCCTGCGCATTGGCACCACCGGCGCCATTCAGCCGCACATCAACGTTGGCGATGTGCTGGTGACTACCGCTTCCGTTCGCCTGGACGGCGCCAGCCTGCACTTCGCGCCGATGGAATTCCCGGCCGTCGCAGATTTCGCCTGCACCACCGCGCTGGTGGAAGCGGCGAAATCCATTGGCGCCACCACCCATATCGGCGTGACCGCCTCTTCGGATACCTTCTACCCGGGCCAGGAGCGTTACGACACCTTCTCCGGTCGCGTGGTGAGCCGCTTCAAAGGCTCTATGGAAGAGTGGCAGGCGATGGGCGTGATGAACTATGAAATGGAATCCGCTACGCTGCTGACCATGTGCGCCAGCCAGGGCCTGCGTGCCGGGATGGTGGCTGGGGTTATCGTTAACCGTACCCAGCAAGAGATCCCTAACGCCGAAACCATGAAGCAAACCGAAAGCCACGCGGTGAAAATCGTCGTCGAAGCGGCGCGCCGTCTGCTGTAATTAAACCGCTTTCCCTTCAGGCCGGATCCCCCGGCCTTTTTTTTGCGTCGCCTCTCGCAGGAAATTCCTTTTAAACTGGACGTTTGTACAGCACAATTCTATTTTGTGTCATCAGGTTATCGCAGGGGGCGTCGTGGATCTCTCCATTATTATCAGCGCGGTTATCGCACTGGCTGCCGGGTTAATCGTCGGCTGGCTGGCGACCAAAGCGCGCGCCGATCAAATTCGGGCCGATCTTATCGAGGAGCGGCGAGAGCTGGATATTGAGCTGAGCGCTGCCCGTCAGCAACTGGTACAGGAAGCCCACTGGCGTGAAGAGTGCGAGCTGCTGAACAACGAGCTGCGCAGCCTGCGGGATATCAATACCTCGCTGGAGGCCGATCTGCGTGAGGTTACCACCCGGCTCGAATCCACCCAGCTGCATGCGGAAGATAAGATCCGCCAGATGGTGAACAGCGAGCAGCGCCTGAGCGAGCAGTTTGAAAACCTCGCCAACCGCATTTTCGAACACAGCAACCGACGCGTCGATGAGCAAAATCGCCAGAGCCTGCATGGCCTGCTGACACCGCTGCGGGAACAACTGGACGGGTTCCGCCGGCAGGTGCAGGAGAGCTTCGGTCAGGAGGCGCGAGAAAGGCACACCCTGGCGCATGAGATCCGCAACCTGCAGCAGCTGAACGCGCAGATGGCGCAGGAGGCGCTGAACCTGACCAAAGCGCTGAAGGGCGATAACAAAACCCAGGGCAATTGGGGGGAAGTGGTTCTCACCCGCGTGCTGGAGGCCTCCGGCCTGCGGGAAGGCTATGAGTACCAAACCCAGGTCAGCATCGAGACCGACAACCGCTCGCGGATGCAGCCGGACGTCATCGTGCGCCTCCCGCAGGGTAAAGACGTGGTTATCGACGCCAAAATGACCCTGGTCGCCTATGAGCGTTATTTCAACGCCGAGGACGACTACACCCGCGAAGTCGCGCTGCAGGAGCACCTTGCTTCGGTGCGAAATCATATTCGCCTGCTGGGGCGCAAGGATTATCAGCAACTGCCAGGCCTGCGCTCCCTCGACTATGTGCTGATGTTTATTCCCGTCGAGCCGGCATTCCTGCTGGCCATCGACCGTCAGCCCGAGCTCATCAGCGAGGCGCTGCAAAATAATATTATGCTGGTTAGCCCGACGACGCTGCTGGTGGCCCTGCGCACCATCGCCAATCTGTGGCGTTATGAGCACCAAAGCCGCAACGCGCAGAAGATCGCCGAGCGGGCGGGGCGCCTTTACGACAAAATGCGCCTGTTTGTGGACGATATGTCCGCTATCGGCCAGAGTCTGGATAAAGCGCAAGAGAACTATCGCCAGGCGATGAAAAAGCTCGCTTCCGGGCGCGGTAATCTTCTGGCCCAGGCGGAGGCTTTTCGCGGGTTGGGCGTGGAGGTCAAGCGCGGGATTAATCCTGATTTAGTCGAACAAGCCATTGCTCAGGACGATCAATATCGTCTCGAAGAGGAGGATAACCTGCCGGAAAATGAGGCATTTTCACCCGACTCTGCCGAGCCGGTGCGTAGCCGGGAGGCGGCTCCGCCACGCTGAAACGTATGGGAAATGCGCTGAGTCTGATACACTCAGTGAACATTTTCTTGAAAAGCAAGCAGGCATAAAGATGGTTGAGGATTCACAAGAAACGACGCACTTTGGCTTTCAGACGGTCGCTAAAGAGCAGAAAGCAGACATGGTGGCGCATGTATTCCATTCTGTCGCCGCAAAGTATGATGTGATGAATGACTTGATGTCGTTTGGTATCCATCGTTTGTGGAAGCGTTTCACCATCGACTGCAGCGGCGTACGTCGCGGGCAGACCGTGCTGGATCTGGCGGGGGGGACCGGTGATTTGACGGCTAAGTTTTCCCGTCTGGTAGGGGAAACCGGCCGCGTTATGCTTGCTGATATCAATGATTCAATGCTCAAAATGGGCCGCGAAAAGCTGCGCAATATCGGCATCGTGGGTAACGTTGAGTATGTTCAGGCCAACGCGGAAGCCCTGCCGTTTGCTGATAATACCTTTGACTGCATCACCATCTCTTTCGGTCTGCGTAACGTGACCGACAAAGAGAAAGCGCTGCGCTCGATGTACCGCGTGCTGAAGCCGGGTGGACGTCTGCTGGTGCTGGAGTTTTCTAAACCCATTATCGAACCGCTGAGCAAAGCCTACGACGCTTACTCCTTCCATATCCTGCCGAAAGTGGGCGAGCTGGTGGCAAAAGATGGCGACAGCTATCGCTACCTGGCGGAATCTATTCGTATGCATCCGGACCAGGAAACCCTGAAAGGGATGATGCAGGATGCAGGCTTCGAAAGCGTGGACTACTACAACCTGACGGCGGGTATCGTTGCTTTGCATCGCGGTTACAAGTTCTGACAGGAGGGACGCTATGCCTTTCACACCCCTGGTGACCGCTGGCATTGAAACGGCGCTAAATACTTTCCTCTGGCGCGACAAAGCGCTAAAACCCGCCCGCCAGCGCCTGCTGGGCAAGGTATTGCGGGTACAGCTGCAGGATTTCGCTACGCCCGTGGTGCTGGTGTTCAGTGAACGCCAGGTTGATGTTCTGAGCGCCTGGGACGGAGAGGCTGACTGCACCGTGATTACCCGGCTCAGCGTGCTGCCAAAACTACGCAACCGTCAACAACTGACGGCGCTTATCCGTAGCGGCGAGCTGGAAGTGCAGGGCGATCTGCAGGTGGTGCAGAACATGGTCACCCTGTGCGATCTGGCAGAGTTCGATCCCGCTGAGCTGCTGGCGCCTTATACCGGTGACATCGTGGCCGAAGGCGTCGGTAAAGTCCTCCGCGGCGGCGCTCAGTTTTTACTGAAGGGCGCGCAGCGCCAGCAGCGTTATGTCGCTGAAGCGATCACTGAAGAGTGGCGCCTGGCACCGGGGCCGCTGGAGCTGGCCTGGTTTGCTGAAGAGACGACGGCTATTGAACGCGCGCTGGCCGCACTGGAAAAACGGCTGGAAACGCTGGAGGGCAAATGACGCCAGGAGAATTACGGCGCCTGTATTTCATCATCCACACCTTTTTGAGCTACGGGCTCGATGAGCTTATCCCCAAAATGCGGATCACGCTGCCGCTGCGTATCTGGCGGCGGATGCTCTTCTGGATGCCAAACCGCCATCAGGATCAACCTCTTGGCGCCCGTCTGCGGCTGGCGCTCCAGGAGCTGGGGCCGGTGTGGATTAAATTCGGCCAGATGCTTTCCACGCGGCGGGATCTCTTTCCGCCGCATATTGCCGATCAGCTGGCGCTGTTGCAGGACCGCGTGGCGCCCTTTGAAGGGAAGCTTGCGCAGCAGCAGATAGAAAAAGCGATGGGTGGCCTGCCGGTGGAGGCCTGGTTTGATGATTTCTCCGTTGAGCCGTTAGCCTCGGCGTCTATCGCCCAGGTGCATACCGCGCGTCTGAAAGAGAACGGCAAAGAGGTGGTGATCAAGGTTATCCGTCCGGATATCTTGCCGATCATTAAAGCGGACATGAAGCTCATCTACCGCCTGGCGCGCTGGGTGCCGCGACTGCTGCCTGACGGCCGACGTCTGCGCCCGCAGGAGGTGGTTCGTGAGTATGAAAAAACGCTGCTGGACGAGCTGAACCTGCTGCGGGAATCCGCCAACGCCATTCAGTTGCGGCGTAATTTCGAAGACAGCCCGATGCTGTATGTGCCGGAAGTGTACCCCGATTACTGCAGCGAAAGCATGATGGTGATGGAGCGCATCTACGGCATTCCGGTGTCCGACGTGGAGGCGCTCGAGGCTCAGGGAACCAATATGCAACTGCTGGCGGAGCGGGGTGTGCAGGTCTTCTTCACCCAGGTGTTCCGCGACAGCTTTTTCCATGCCGATATGCACCCTGGCAACATCTTCGTCAGCTACGAGCACCCGGAAGATCCGCAGTATATTGGCATCGACTGCGGCATTGTCGGCTCGCTGAACAAAGAAGATAAGCGCTATCTGGCGGAAAACTTTATCGCCTTTTTCAACCGCGATTATCGTAAGGTTGCCGAGCTGCACGTCGACTCCGGTTGGGTTCCGCCGGACACCAATGTTGAAGAGTTTGAGTTCGCGATCCGCACGGTCTGCGAGCCCATCTTTGAGAAGCCGCTGGCGGAGATCTCCTTCGGCCACGTGCTGCTAAATCTGTTCAACACCGCGCGGCGCTTCAATATGGAAGTCCAGCCGCAGCTTGTTTTGCTACAGAAGACATTACTTTACGTAGAAGGGGTAGGCCGGCAGCTCTATCCTCAGTTAGACTTGTGGAAAACGGCGAAGCCTTTCCTTGAGTCGTGGATCAAAGATCAGGTCGGTATTCCGGCGCTGGTGCGCGCGTTTAAAGACAAAGCGCCGTTCTGGATCGAAAGAATGCCTGAAATACCTGAGCTGGTGTATCAGAGCCTGCAGCAGAGCAAACAGCTGCAGACCAGCGTCGATACTATCGTGCGGGATATGCATGTGCGTCATGTGCGCCAGGGCCAATCCCGTTATCTGTTTGGTATAGGCGCGGTTTTATTGCTCAGTGGTACGCTGCTTTTTATCCATCGCCCTGAGTGGGGAATGATGCCCGGCTGGCTGATGGCCGGCGGTATCGTGACCTGGCTGATTGGCTGGCGAAAAACCCGCTGATCGGTTCGCCTCTTCATGACGCAGGCTTATTTGCGCAAAATCATGCCGGTGGCCTGACGGCGAGGCGGCTGGCAGGATGGCGTGTATAATGCGTCCACATAATTCATCATCTGTCATAGGGGAACGTGTATGGGTGGTATCAGTATTTGGCAGTTATTAATTGTTGTCGTCATCGTAGTTCTGCTTTTCGGGACGAAGAAGCTGAGCTCACTGGGGTCAGACTTAGGGGCATCCATCAAAGGCTTTAAAAAAGCCATGAGTGATGATGATAAACCTGAAAAGTCGGCGCCAGACGCAGATTTCACGGCGAAAACTATCGCCGATAAACAGGATGATGCAAAAAAAGACGAGACAAAACGCCACGACAAAGAGCAGGTGTAACTCGTGTTCGATATTGGTTTTAGTGAACTACTGCTGGTGTTTGTGATTGGCCTCATCGTTCTGGGGCCACAGCGGCTTCCCGTCGCGGTTAAAACGGTGGTTGGCTGGATCCGTACGCTACGGTCGCTGGCGACCACGGTACAGAATGAGCTGGCTCAGGAGCTAAAACTGCAGGAGTTCCAGGAGAGCCTCAAGAAGGTGGAAAAGGCCAGCCTGAATAACCTGACGCCGGAGCTGAAAGCCTCCATGGATGAGCTGCGTGAGGCCGCGGAGTCGATGAAGCGCTCCTATAGCGCCCACGACCCGGAAAAGGCCAGTGACGAAGCGAATACCATCCATAATCCGGTGGTGAAAGGCAGCGAAGCGCAGCGGCAGGACGTCACGCCGGCGACGGCAGAACATCAGGCCAGCGCTCCGGTTCATGCGCCGGATCCCGTGGCCGACGAGCAACCCGCTTCACCGGCAGAGAAAACAACCGCTACGGCGGCTGCCCCCCATTCTTCCCCCGCATCGAGTGATAAACCGTAAACATGGGCGTAGACGATACACAACCGCTAATTTCGCATCTGATTGAGCTGCGCAAGCGTCTGCTCAACAGCATCATTGCTATCCTGGTGATCTTCCTGGCGCTGGTCTATTTCGCCAATGATATCTATCAGCTGGTCTCGGCCCCGCTTATCAGCAAGATGCCGGTAGGCGCGACGATGATCGCCACCGATGTCGCTTCACCTTTCTTTACGCCGATAAAGCTGACCTTCATGGTGTCGGTGATCCTGTCGGTGCCGATTATTCTGTATCAGGTATGGGCCTTCGTCGCGCCGGCGCTGTATAAGCATGAGCGCCGGCTGGTGGTGCCCTTACTGGTCTCCAGCACTCTGCTGTTCTATATCGGCATGGCTTTCGCGTATTTTGTCGTGTTTCCGCTGGCGTTCGGCTTCCTGACCCATGCTGCCCCGGAGGGGGTGCTGGTCTCGACCGATATCCGCAGCTATCTCGACTTCGTGATGGCGCTGTTTATGGCGTTCGGGGTCTCTTTTGAGGTGCCGGTCGCTATTGTGCTGCTCTGCTGGATGGGCGTCACCACGCCGGAAGAGCTGCGCAAAAAACGGCCGTATGTGCTGGTGGGCGCCTTCGTGGTGGGGATGCTGCTGACGCCGCCGGACGTGTTCTCGCAGACGCTGCTGGCTATTCCGATGTACTGCCTGTTTGAAGTCGGGGTGTTCTTCGCCCGCTTCTACACCGGGAAGCGCCTGACGCGTGATGACGATGCCGCGGCCGAAGCTGAAGCCGCTGAGCACAGAGAAGAGTAATACCGCCAACCGCCCGTCAGGGCGGTTGTCATATGGAGCGATCATGTTTGATATCGGCGTTAATCTGACCAGTTCACAGTTTGCCCGCGACCATGATGAGGTGGTGGCGCGCGCCCGGGCGGCAGGGGTTCACGGCATGCTGCTGACCGGCACAAATTTACCGGAGAGCCAGCAGGCGCAGAGAATGGCGAGTCATTACGCCGGCTGCTGGTCCACGGCGGGGGTTCATCCCCATGACGGCAGCAGCTGGACGCCAGCGGTCGCCGAGGCGATTTATGCCCTCGCCCGCGAGCCGCAGGTGGTGGCGATAGGGGAGTGCGGTCTGGATTTTAATCGTAATTTTTCCACGCCCCAGGAGCAGGAGGAGGCGTTTAGTGCCCAGCTGGCGCTGGCCGCCGAGCTGTCGATGCCGGTGTTTTTACACTGCCGCGACGCCCACGACCGGTTTCTGGCGCTGCTTAAACCCTGGCTCGGGAAGATCCCGGGCGCGGTGCTGCACTGCTTTACCGGCAGCCGCAGCGAGGTGCAGGAATGTCTGGATCTGGGGCTGTTTATCGGTATTACCGGTTGGGTATGCGATGAGCGGCGAGGGCTCGAGCTGCGAGCGCTATTGCCGGCGATCCCGGCGGAACGTCTGCTGCTGGAAACTGACGCGCCCTATCTGCTGCCGCGCGACCTCAAGCCGAAACCCGCCTCGCGTCGTAACGAGCCCGCGTATTTGCCGCATATCCTGGCCAGCGTCGCGGCCTGGCGCGGCGAGGAAGCGCAGTGGCTGGAGGCGCAAACGGACGCCAACGTCAGGGCGCTGTTTGGCGTCGACGTTAACGGCGCTTAGATTTTCTGGAAATCGGTGTTTTTAACGCTCTGCAGGACTTGCTTATTCAGCAGGTTTAACAGCAACATAGAGCGTGCTTCACCGTCCGGCTCGGTAAAGATAGCCTGTAAGCCTTCGAACGCGCCGTCGGTGATCAGTACGCTATCGCCCTCATGCGGCGTTTCCGGGTCGGTAATGCCTTCCGGTTTGTAGATAGAGAGCTGGTGGATGACCGCCGAGGGGACGATAGCGGGTAGGGCGCCAAAGCGCACGAAGTTGTTAACCCCGCGGGTGGCGCTGATGGTGGTGGTATGAATCACCTCTGGATCGAACTCAATAAACAGGTAGTTCGGGAACAGCGGTTCGCTGACCATGGTGCGTTTACCGCGAATGATTTTTTCCAGCGCAATCGTCGGCATCAGGCAGTTAACTGACTGACGTTCCAGATGTTCCTGGGCTCGTTGTAGCTGCCCACGTTTGCAATACAGTAAGTACCAGGCTTGCATAATGACTCATTCCACTTCTAATAACGGCAAGCATAACAAATGGCTGGTGTAATCGCGAAAGCCATTATAATTGAAATCCAAATTTCAGCGTTCTTTCACGCTAATTTAACAAAATTACAGCATCTCGCCGTTGAACACCGTATAATTAGCCGCCTGTAGAGAGGTCAATAACACTTTCATGAAATATCACGATCTTCGCGACTTTCTGACACTCCTGGAACAACAGGGCGAACTAAAACGTATCACTCTGCCGGTCGATCCTCACCTGGAAATCACCGAAATTGCCGACCGCACCCTGCGCGCTGGCGGTCCTGCGCTGCTGTTTGAGAATCCGAAAGGCTATACCATGCCGGTGCTGTGCAACCTGTTCGGCACGCCGCGGCGCGTGGCGCTGGGGATGGGTCAGGAGGACGTCAGTTCGCTGCGCGAGGTGGGTAAGCTGTTAGCCTTTCTGAAAGAGCCTGAGCCGCCCAAAGGTTTCCGCGATCTGTTTGATAAGCTGCCGCAGTTTAAGCAAGTGCTGAATATGCCCACCAAACGTCTGCGCGGCGCCCCCTGTCAGCAAAAAATCATCCAGGGCGATGACGTCGACCTGAGGAAAATCCCGATTATGACCTGCTGGCCGGAAGATGCCGCGCCGCTGATCACCTGGGGGCTGACGGTGACCCGTGGGCCGCACAAAGAGCGGCAAAACCTGGGGATTTATCGCCAGCAGCTGATTGGCAAAAACAAACTGATTATGCGCTGGCTGTCTCATCGCGGCGGCGCGCTGGATTTCCAGGAGTGGTGCGCGGCGCGTCCGGGGGAACGCTTCCCGGTTTCTGTGGCGCTCGGCGCCGACCCGGCGACCATTCTTGGTGCAGTGACCCCGGTGCCGGATACGCTGTCGGAATATGCCTTTGCCGGGCTGCTGCGCGGCACCAAAACCGAAGTGGTGAAATGCGTCTCGAACGATCTTGAAGTGCCTGCCAGCGCAGAGATTGTGCTGGAAGGTTATATCGAGGCCGGGGAGATGGCGCCGGAAGGTCCGTATGGCGACCATACCGGCTACTACAATGAAGTAGACCAGTTCCCGGTGTTTACGGTCACCCATATTACCCAGCGTGAAGACGCGATTTATCATTCGACCTATACCGGCCGTCCGCCGGATGAGCCTGCGGTGCTGGGCGTGGCGCTGAATGAAGTCTTCGTCCCGATCCTGCAGAAACAGTTTCCGGAAATTGTCGATTTCTATCTGCCGCCGGAAGGGTGCTCCTACCGCCTGGCGGTGGTGACGATGAAAAAACAGTACGCAGGCCATGCCAAGCGCGTGATGATGGGCGTCTGGTCGTTCCTGCGCCAGTTTATGTACACCAAATTCGTGATTGTCTGCGATGACGATGTTAACGCCCGCGACTGGAACGATGTGATTTGGGCGATCACTACCCGTATGGACCCGGCTCGTGATACGGTACTGGTAGAGAATACGCCAATTGATTATCTGGATTTTGCCTCGCCGGTTTCCGGCCTGGGTTCAAAAATGGGGCTGGATGCCACCAATAAATGGCCTGGCGAAACCCAGCGTGAATGGGGTCGCCCAATCAAAAAAGATCCTGCCGTCACGGCGCGCATTGACGCCATCTGGGATGATCTGGCCATCTTTAAACAACAGTAAGCGGGGCTAACGCCGCTGTTTTGCTCTTTAGACCCGACAGAGGGGACGCATGACAACCTTAAGCTGTAAAGTGACCTCGGTGGAGGCGATTACCGATACCGTGTATCGTGTTCGATTAGTACCGGAAGCGGCATTCTCTTTCCGCGCTGGCCAGTATCTGATGGTGGTAATGGATGAGCGCGACAAACGCCCATTCTCCATGGCCTCCACGCCGGCGGAACAGGAGTTTATCGAACTGCATATCGGCGCCTCGGAGCTCAATCTGTACGCGATGGCGGTCATGGATCGCATCCTGAAAGAGCGTGAAATTGAGGTTGATATTCCGCATGGCGAAGCCTGGCTGCGTGAAGATGAAGACCGCCCGCTGATTTTGATTGCCGGCGGTACCGGCTTCTCTTATGTGCGTTCTATTCTGCTCACCGCGCTGTCACGCAATCCTCAGCGCGATATCGCGATTTACTGGGGCGGTCGCGAGACCAAACATCTGTACGATCTGGCCGAGCTGGAAGCCTTGAGCGTCAAGCATCCAAATCTGCGCATCGAGCCGGTGGTTGAGCAGCCGGAAGAGGGCTGGCGTGGGCGTTCCGGCACCGTGCTGACCGCGGTGCTGCAGGATTACGGTACCCTGGCCGATCACGATATCTATATTGCCGGGCGTTTCGAGATGGCTAAGATTGCTCGCGACCTGTTCTGCAACGAACGCGGCGCGCGCGAAGATCGCCTGTTTGGCGACGCGTTTGCCTTTATCTGATATCTGCAAATAAAAAACCCGCCCCTGACAGGCGGGAAGAACGGCAACTAAACTGTCTCTCTTCGCCAATGACGTCATCACTGCGTTGGCTGCGCTTGCTCACCCGAATCACTTACTTCAGTAAGCTCATCGGGATTCGCTCGCTTGCCGCCTTGTTCTGACGCCATTGGCTGTGAGATACCCTTTTGTAAATTTACACCCGCTCAAACACGGTGGCGATCCCTTGTCCCAGGCCGATGCACATGGTGGCGAGGCCGAACTGGGCATCTTTACGCTCCATCTGATTGATCAGCGTGGTGCTAATACGCGCCCCGGAACAACCCAGCGGATGACCGAGCGCGATCGCCCCGCCGTTGAGGTTGATCTTCTCATCGATCTGCTCCATCAGGCCCAGATCTTTAATGCACGGCAGGATCTGCGCGGCAAAGGCCTCATTCATTTCAAAGACGTCGATATCGCTGGTGGATAAGCCCGCTTTTTTCAGCGCCAGCTTCGAAGCGGGAACCGGGCCATAGCCCATAATAGACGGGTCGCAGCCGACCACCGCCATCGAACGGACGCGGGCGCGTGGCTTCAGACCCAGTTCGCGGGCGCGGCTTTCGCTCATCAGCAGCATCGCCGCCGCGCCATCGGAAAGGGCGGAAGAGGTGCCCGCCGTTACCGTACCGGTCACCGGGTCAAACGCCGGCCTTAGGGTAGACAGCGTCTCGACGGTGGTTTCCGGGCGGATCACTTCGTCATAGTTAAAGGACTTCAGTACGCCATCGGCATCGTGGCCGCCGGTGGGGATAATCTCGGCTTTGAATGCGCCGGACTGGGTCGCAGCCCAGGCGCGGGCGTGGGAGCGCGCGGCAAACTGATCCTGCATTTCCCGGCTAATGCCGTGCAAACGCGCCAGCATTTCAGCGGTCAGCCCCATCATCCCTGCCGCCTTTGCCACGTTACGGCTCAGGCCCGGGTGGAAATCGACGCCGTGGCTCATCGGCACATGGCCCATGTGCTCCACGCCGCCAATCAGGCAGACGCTGGCATCGCCGGTCATGATCATGCGTGCGGCATCGTGCAGCGCCTGCATGGAAGAACCGCACAGACGGTTAACCGTGTTTGCCGGTACCGAATGCGGGATCTCCGCCAGCAGCGCCGCGTTACGGGCGATGTTAAAACCCTGCTCGAGGGTTTGCTGTACGCAGCCCCAGTAGATATCGTCTATCGCGCTTGCCTCAAGCGACGGGTTGCGCGACAGCAGGCTGCGCATCAGGTGCGCGGAGAGGTCCTCCGCGCGCACGTGGCGAAATGCGCCGCCCTTTGAACGGCCCATCGGGGTGCGAATAGCATCGACAATGACAACCTGTTCCATTGTGACTCCTTAAGCCGTTTTCAGAGCGCCAACCGGACGGGCTGGCTCTACCTGGGGATAATACGCTTCGTTATGGCGCGCTTTGTCTCGCAGACCGGCAGGGACTTCATACAGCGGCCCAAGGTGCTGGTACTGCTGCGCCATATCGAGATACTTCGCGCTGCCGATGGTATCCAGCCAGCGGAAGGCGCCGCCGTGGAACGGAGGGAAGCCGAGGCCGTATACCAGCGCCATATCCGCTTCCGCCGGGCTGGCGATAATGCCTTCTTCCAGGCAGCGGACGACTTCGTTAACCATCGGGATCATCATGCGGGCGATAATCTCTTCATCGCTGAAATCGCGCTTCGGCTGGCTGACGTCGGCCAGCAGGCTGTCGACGGCAGCATCTTCTTCTTTCTTCGGCTTACCTTTGCTGTCTTCTTTATAGCGCCAGAAGCCGAGGCCGTTCTTCTGCCCGAAACGGTTGGCGTCAAACAGGGCGTCGATAGCGTCGCGATAATCTTTCTGCATCCGCTGCGGGAAGCCCGCCGCCATAACCGCCTGAGCATGGTGCGCGGTATCGATGCCGACCACGTCCAGCAGATAAGCTGGGCCCATCGGCCAGCCAAACTGTTTCTCCATCACTTTGTCGACTTTGCGGAAATCCGCCCCGTCGCGCAGCAGCTGGCTAAATCCGGCGAAGTAGGGGAACAGCACGCGGTTGACGAAGAAACCGGGACAATCATTGACCACGATTGGCGTCTTGCCCATTTTGCTGGCCCAGGCCACCACTTTGGCAATGGTCTTATCCGAGGTTTTTTCGCCGCGAATCACTTCAACCAGCGGCATGCGATGCACCGGGTTAAAGAAGTGCATGCCGCAGAAGTTCTCCGGGCGCTGCAGAACGCTGGCCAGCTCGCTGATGGGGATCGTTGAGGTGTTGGATGCCAGTACGGTATCCGGGCGCACTTTCTCTTCGGTTTCCGCCAGCACCGCTTTCTTCACTTTCGGGTTTTCCACCACCGCTTCAACGACCACGTCCACGCGATCAAAACCGCTATACTCCAGCGTCGGCTGAATGGTGCTTATGACTCCGGCCAGCTTCAGACCGTCAATTTTGCCGCGTTCCAGCTGTTTATTCAGCAGCTTCGCCGCTTCGGTCATCCCAAGGGTCAGCGATTTGTCGCTAATGTCTTTCATCACCACCGGCACGCCCTTCCAGGCCGACTGGTATGCGATACCGCCGCCCATAATGCCAGCGCCCAGTACGGCAGCATGCTTCGGTGTTTCGACATCTTTGGTCAGTTTTTTCGCTTTCGCTTTGACGTACTGGTCGTTCAGGAAGATACCGACCAGTGCGCGGGCCTCGTTGGTATGAGCCAGCGGGACAAAGCTTTTATTTTCCAGCACCAGAGCTTCTTCACGACCAAGACGCGCAGCGGCTTCGATGGTTTTCACCGCGGTGATCGGCGCCGGATAATGCTTCCCGGCGGTTTGCGCGACCATGCCTTTGGCGATGGTGAAACTCATCGTCGCTTCAATTTTGCTGAGTTTCAGCGGCTCCAGCTTCGGTTGACGTTTCGCTTTCCAGTCCAGGTCGCCCTGAATCGCCTGGCGCAGGATCGCCAGCGCGCCGTCGCGCAGTTTTTCCGCGGCGACCACGCCATCCACCAGGCCGATTTTCAGCGCGTGCTCGGCGCCGACATCTTTCCCGGCAGCAATGATCTCCAGCGCGCTGTCGGCGCCGAGCAGGCGCGGCAAACGGACTGAGCCGCCGAAGCCTGGCATAATGCCGAGTTTGGTTTCCGGCAGGCCAATGCGCAGATCCGGCGTCGCCAGGCGGTAATCGGTCGCCAGGACACATTCACAACCGCCGCCCAGCGCGTAACCATTGACGGCAGAGATAGTGGGGACGGGAAGATCTTCCAGACGGTTAAAGACGCTGTTAGCAAAATGCAGCCATTGGCTTAACTGCTCCTCAGGGACCAGGAACAGTGAGAGGAATTCAGTGATATCCGCGCCGACGATAAACGCCGCTTTTTCAGAGCGCAGCAGCAGGCCTTTGAGATCGTTTTGTTTTTCCAGTACATCCAGCGCGTGACCGAGGCTGGCTACGGTTGCGGTATCAAGCTTGTTGACCGAACCTGGGGCATCGAACACCAGTTCGGCGATGCCATCTTCCAGCCAGTCGAGGTACAGGGTGTCGCCTTTGTAGAGCATGTCAGTCTCCTGAATCCAGCAATATGATCTGGTCATACCAGATGAAACGGAGTGTGGAATTTATGTTAAAGAATTGCAAATTACTCTTTAAATAATTGCTGGTCGGATCACATCCGGCGGAAATCACCCGCACGCAGGTCGATGTGCTAAGATGCGGAGTATCACGATCCCATAAAAGCAAAGGACAAAAGATGGAATCCCTGGCCGCGCTCTATAAAAATCATATTGTTACCCTACAAGAACGTACCCGCGACGTCCTGGCCCGTTTTCAGATGGATGCTCTGCTGATTCACTCCGGCGAGCTGGTTAACGTCTTCCTTGATGACCATCCATACCCGTTCAAGGTCAATCCGCAGTTCAAAGCCTGGGTGCCGGTGACTCAGGTGCCTAACTGCTGGTTGCTGGTGGACGGTGTGAATAAACCGAAGCTGTGGTTCTATCTGCCGGTTGATTACTGGCATAACGTTGAGCCGCTGCCGACCTCGTTCTGGACCGAAGAGGTCGATGTGGTCGCGCTGCCGAAGGCCGATGGCATCGGCAGCCAACTGCCTGCCGCTCGCGGTAATATTGGCTATATCGGGCCGGTGCCGGAGCGCGCGCTGGGCCTGGGAATCGCCGCGGATAAGATCAACCCGAAAGGGGTTATCGATTATCTGCATTACTACCGGGCTTACAAAACCGATTACGAGCTGGCCTGTATGCGTGAAGCGCAGAAGTCGGCGGTGAATGGTCATCGTGCGGCCTATGAGGCTTTCCAGTCCGGGATGAGCGAATTCGATATCAACCAGGCCTATCTTACCGCCACCGGTCACCGCGATACCGACGTGCCTTACAGCAACATCGTGGCGCTGAACGAGCATGCTTCCGTCCTTCACTACACCAAACTGGACCATCGCGCTCCGGCGGAGATGCGCAGCTTCCTGCTCGACGCCGGCGCGGAATATAACGGCTATGCCGCGGATCTGACGCGGACCTGGGCGGCACACGGCGATAACGATTTCGCCCATCTGATTAAAGACGTTAACGACGAGCAGCTGGCGCTGATTAGCACCATGAAAGCCGGGACGCGCTACGTTGATTACCATATCCAGTTCCATCAGCGTATTGCGAAGCTGCTGCGTAAACACCAGTTAGTCACTGACATGAGCGAAGAGGCGATGGTGGAGAACGATCTGACCGGGCCATTTATGCCGCACGGGATTGGTCATCCGCTGGGTCTGCAGGTGCATGATGTTGCTGGCTTTATGCAAGACGACTCCGGTACGCATCTGGCGGCGCCAGCGAAATACCCGTATCTGCGCTGCACCCGTATTATCGAGCCGCGGATGGTGTTGACCATTGAACCCGGCATCTACTTTATCGAGTCGTTACTGGCGCCGTGGCGTGAAGGCCCGTTCAGCAAGCACTTCAACTGGCAAAAAATTGACGCCATGAAGCCATTCGGCGGGATCCGTATCGAAGATAACGTGGTGGTTCACGAAAACAGTATCGAAAACATGACGCGCGATCTGAAGCTGGCCTAATGGAGAGCTGGTTAATCCCGGCGGCGCCAGTTTCCGTCGTTGAGGAGATCAAAAAGAGCCGTTTTATCACGCTGTTGGCGCATACCGACGGCGTGGCGGCGGCGAAAGCCTTTGTCGAGTCGGTCAGAGCGGATCACCCCGATGCTCGCCACCACTGCGTGGCGTGGGTCGCCGGACCGCCTGATGATTCGCAACAGCTTGGGTTCTCAGACGATGGCGAACCGGCGGGAACGGCGGGTAAACCGATGCTGGCGCAGTTGATGGGTAGCGGCGTCGGTGAGATAACCGCTGTCGTCGTACGTTATTACGGTGGTATCCTGCTGGGCACCGGCGGCCTGGTGAAAGCCTATGGCGGCGGTGTCCATCAGGCGCTGGCGCAGTTGACGACGCTGCGCAAGACGCCGTTAACGGCATATACTTTGCAATGTGAATATGGGCAACTGGCCGGCGTTGAAGCGCTGCTCGCCCAATTTTCCGGGAATGTCGTTGAAAGCGAATATCTGGCGTCGGTTCGGCTGCGCGTGGCGCTTCCCCAAGCCGAAGTGGCGGCTTTTTCAGCAAAACTGGCTGATTTTAGTCGCGGTTCATTGCAATTACTGAAGATTAACGAATAATCCCCTCTGTTTTTTTGCCTATCAAAGGAAGCGCCAGAGATGCATTTTCGCGCCATAACCCGAATCGTTGGACTGCTGGTCATCTTATTCTCGGGGACAATGATCGTCCCGGGATTAGTGGCCCTGATATATCGCGATGGCGCGGGACGGGCCTTCACTCAAACTTTTTTTGTCGCTCTGGCGATCGGCTCCATGCTGTGGTGGCCGAACCGTAAGCAAAAGGGCGAACTGAAATCTCGTGAAGGGTTTCTGATCGTGGTGCTGTTCTGGACCGTGCTGGGTAGCGTAGGGGCCTTGCCCTTTATATTCGCCGAACAGCCGAACCTGACGGTGACGGATGCCTTCTTCGAATCATTTTCCGGCCTGACGACGACCGGGGCGACCACCCTGGTGGGGCTGGACTCGCTTCCGCACGCTATCCTTTTTTACCGGCAGATGCTGCAGTGGTTCGGCGGCATGGGGATCATTGTGCTGGCGGTGGCCATTCTGCCTATCCTCGGCGTCGGGGGAATGCAGCTCTACCGCGCGGAAATGCCCGGCCCGCTGAAAGATAACAAGATGCGCCCGCGCATCGCCGAGACGGCAAAGACATTGTGGCTTATCTATGTGTTACTAACGGTCGCCTGCGCATTGGCGCTCTGGTTTGCCGGTATGCCGGCCTTCGATGCGATAGGGCACAGCTTCGCCACCATCGCTATCGGCGGTTTCTCGACTCACGATGCCAGCGTCGGCTATTTCAACAGCCCGATGATCAACTCCATCATTGCCATCTTCCTGCTGATCTCCGGCTGTAACTACGGTCTGCATTTTTCGTTGTTGAGCGGACGCAGCCTGAAGGTGTACTGGCGCGACCCTGAGTTTCGAATGTTCATTGGCGTCCAGTTGACGCTGGTCATCGTCTGTACGCTGGTGCTATGGCTTCATAACGTGTACGGCTCGGTGCTGACGACGCTGAATCAGGCGTTTTTCCAGGTGGTGTCGATGGCGACCACCGCAGGATTCACCACCGATAGCATTGCGCGCTGGCCGCTGTTCCTGCCGGTGCTGCTGCTGTGCTCCGCATTTATCGGCGGCTGCGCTGGCTCCACGGGCGGTGGCTTAAAGGTGATCCGTATCCTGTTGCTGTTCAAGCAGGGCAACCGTGAGCTTAAGCGTCTGGTTCACCCGAATGCGGTGTATAGCATTAAATTAGGTAACCGCGCGCTGCCGGAACGTATTCTGGAAGCGGTGTGGGGATTCTTCTCCGCCTATGCGCTGGTCTTTATCATTAGTATGCTGGCTATTATCGCCACCGGGGTGGATGACTTCTCTGCTTTCGCCTCCGTGGTGGCGACATTGAACAACCTCGGGCCTGGGCTCGGCGTCGTCGCGGACAACTTTGCCACCATGAACCCGGTCGCGAAATGGATCCTGATTGCTAATATGCTGTTTGGTCGTCTGGAAGTGTTCACCTTACTGGTGCTCTTTACTCCCACTTTCTGGCGCGAATAACAGGAGTGCTCGTGAAAACTTTAATTCTCTTTTCCACCCGCGACGGGCAGACCCGTGAAATCGCTTCGTTTCTCGCCTCGGAGCTGAAAGAGCTGGGTATCGATGCGGATACCCTGAATCTGAACCGTACCGATAACGTGGAATGGCATCATTATGATCGCGTGGTGATTGGCGCGTCGATTCGCTACGGACACTTTCATCCGGCGGTGGACCGCTTTGTGAAAAAGCACCTGGCAGCATTGCAGGCGCTGCCGGGGGCATTCTTTTCGGTGAACCTGGTTGCGCGCAAACCCGAAAAGCGCACGCCGCAGACCAATAGCTATACGCGCAAGTTTCTGCTCAACTCGCCTTGGCAGCCGCAGAGCTGCGCGGTGTTTGCCGGGGCGCTACGTTACCCGCGTTACCGCTGGTACGATCGGTTTATGATCCGCCTGATTATGAAAATGACCGGGGGCGAAACGGATACCCGTAAAGAAGTGGTCTATACCGACTGGCAACAGGTCTCCCGATTTGCCCGAGAAATCGCGCAAATGATCAGCAAACCGGGCGTTTAAACAGCGTCTTGATGGAAAAGCGAGCGAACGAAAAGTTTTTTTGCATTTCCCCTTGTCACCTCGGAATTACTCCCTATAATGCGC